>NZ_JAVREM010000025.1:0-91101 GCF_031845425.1 Streptomyces millisiae | reverse complement strand
ACCCGCCCACCCTTTCCGCTCCGCGCGCCGGCCCGGCCCTCACGGCCGGGCCGTGCCGTTTGCTCCCTCAGCCCGGGAGGCGCCAGGCCTCCCGGCCCTCCGCGCCGTCTCGCCAGAGGGTGTGGTGGCCGTCCGCCGCGACACGCAGGCCATACCCGGCGGGCCCGGGGCGCCCGGCCCTGATCCAGTGGCTGAGGATGTCAGCCCGCTCTCGCCACAGGTCCCGAGACCCGCCGTGCTCGACGCACACGGTCACGCCACCCACCGGCGTGACCCGGGCCCAGGAGCGGGTCGCCGGGTCCATGAGGCAGTGGTGGGTTCTCCCGTCGTCCCTGGTGAGCGTGACCGCCAGCACCTCCGGCTGGCGGAGGGTCAGGTCCAGGGAGTCGGACAGGACGAGATCGGCGAAGAACCGGTCGGCGTCCTCGGACGTGGTGGGGATCGTGTCGGTGAGTGCTTCTCCCTCCTCGCCGAGGGCGAGGCCCAGGTGATGCACGCCGTTCTCGGCGTCCTGCTCCGGCCCGGACCTGGCGAGCATGAACGCGGCGGTCTCCGGCAGGAACCGGCCTTCCGCGCCGCCGTCCTCGTGTCGGACCAGACGGACGATCCCTGCCCCGATGTTGGTGACGACGACGCCACCGGGGCGGAGCTGTCGCAACCATGGGATGGGGATACGTCGAACGCCGCAGGTGGCCAGGATGGCGTGGTACGGGGCGCGTTCGGAACAGCCGGCCATGCCGTCGCCGGTGACGACGGTTGGCTGGTAGCCGAGCTGCGCGAGCCGTTCGCGGGCGACGGCGGTCAGGGTGGGCTCGACATCGACGCTGGTCACGTTGTCCGCGCCGAGTCGGCAGCACAGCAGGGCGGTGTTGTAGCCGGTCCCCGTGCCGATCTCCAGGATGTTCGCGTCATCGGGCAGGGTGAGCGCTTCGAGCATGCGGGCCATGAGCGAGGGCATGGTGGAAGAACTCGTGGCCACGCCGGCGCCGTCCCAGCGGGTCACGAGCGAGGTGTCGGTGTAGACGGCCTCCAGATAGCCGGAGTCCCCGGGGGCGTAGGCCCGTCTGATCTCGCCGTCGCGGATGTCGAAGTTCGGCGTGAACGTCTCGCGAGGGACAGCCTCGAAGGCGGCCTGCCACGCCGGTGATCGGAGGTCGCCGTTGTCAGTCAGGGCTTTGACCAGGCGGCTCCTGGCCTCCTGGTATGTCGTCACTGTGCTCATCGGTGTGGTCCTTCCAACAGATCCGCGAGGGCGCGCGTGATGGGGCCGCGGAGGTCGGGGATGAAGCCGTACTGGCCGTTGGGGTTGACGTCTACGAGGTGCCAGTCGCCGTCCTGATCAACGAGGAAGTCCATGGCGGCGTAGCGGAGATGGAAGGCGGCCATCAGACGTTCGACGCCCTCGGCAATGCCCTTCGGGACGTCGCACGGTCGGTAGGTGAGGGAGTCGTAGTCCCGCCGGAAGTCGATGCGCGACGCGGCCGATCCGGCGTGGATCTCGGCGGCGAAGTGCCGGTTGCCGACTGCCGTGAGTCGTACCTCGTATGCCTTGTCGATCCACCGCTGGAAGAGGTGGGCGGTGCGGGCCACGTCCTCGGTCAGGTCGTCTGCGTGAACGCGGCTCGTCCAGACCGCCTGGACCCGGCCGTTGTGTGAGACCGGGCCGGCGGCGGCCAACGGCTTGTAGGCCGCGACCCGACCGGGCAGCGCGCTCACGAACTCCCGTGCCTCATTGAGGTCGTTCGTGATGACGGTGGACGGGACGGGGAGGCCGCAGCGAGTTGCCGCAGCCAGGGCGGCGGGGGCGACTTCGGCCGCCGCGTTGTGGCGCGGATGATTCACCCACAGGCTGCACAGGGTGGACAACACGCCATGGAATCCGGCCCGAGCCTCCTCGCCGGCCCATCGCGCGTCACCCTCGCCCAGCCCCGGATGCATGCGGTGGCGGCCGGGGCGACGGTAGTAGACGGCTTCGATCTCGTGCAGGGACAGGTCCCGGTGCCGGCCGTGCACGTCCCGTCCCAGTCCGTTCGGCCGGCCTCGATGCGCGCCGTGATGGCCATCGACTCGGGGAAGTCGGCCGGGTCCATTCGATGGACGGGAACCGACCTCCGGTTCAGTTCGTCGATGACGAGGTCGGCGACCGCGTCCATCGAGGAACGGGTCAGCACCAGGACCGTCATTCAGCTCACTCCCTCGGCTACCTGTCGGTGTCGTTCTCGGTGTCCGTCGCGAGCTGCATGTCCTCGCGGGTCTGCGACTTCGTCGTGAACGCGGTCTTCATCGAGGGCTCGTGGACGGCGGGCACGCCGTCCTCGGTGACAGTGATCTGCCGCTCGGGGCAGAGGCCGAGGCTGGCCGGGGTATCGTCCGCGACCTCGGTGACGGGGACGGCCGTGCTCAAGCCGAACGGACGGATCGGCCGGGGCGACGTTTCCGGCGTCGTGGCACTCATGGCTTTCTCCTTCGTGTCGAAGATGCTGTGTCCGCCGAATCCGCGTCGCGAGCCACGAAAGCTTGGCTCCGGCGCGGAGCGAACGTGCCCGGTGTCGGATTCGAACCGACATCCCACGCGTCTTGCGCGCGCTCGCTCTTCCGTTGGCGCACCCGGGCAGGTGTGGGGGCGGTCGGGGCGGTCCCAGGTCACGGCGGCTCGGCCTCGAAGTTCACCGCTCGACCTTGTTCGTCAGCGCGCAGGAGAACCAGACGCACTTCGCGCCGAGCTGACTCGGTACCTTCTCCCAGCCGAACTGCGCGCACATCTCCCGCAGCATCCACAGCCCTCGCCCCGACTCGGAGTCCCAGTCCGGGGCTTCGAAGGAGGGAGGCGTCGGCGACCTGTCGATGAGCTGGACGACGATCCGCTCGCCTACCCGGCGGACCCGGAGACGGCACCGTGGGTCATCGACGTGCTTGATCACGTTCGACAACAGCTCGGAGACACCCAGACATGCGAGGTCGATTGCCTCCCGCGAGGCTCCCCACCGGCGCAACGCCTCGGCCACCGCCTGACGCCACCGCTGTATCTCGTGCGGGTTCGCGGTCAAGGTCCAGGCCCGGGTGGACTGCGTCTGGTTCTTGTGTACGGAAACCGCCATGGGTACCTCCAAGTCCGCACCACGCGCTAAGAGAGCCCACGGAGGGACACCCAGGGTCACCACCGATGCGCGCAGTGTCGCGTGGACAGGGTGGCCGTCCATCTGGCGGTCCGTCAATACTCTGACTGGCAATCTGCCAAAATTCTGCGAGAAGCCCTCTCCTGAGTGATCCAGTGGCTTTGGGTGGACGTCGCTAACCTCAGGGGAGCCGGAAGGTCAAGAGGAGAGAGGTCGCATGGCAGTCGTGTCCAACGTCAGCCCGCTGACCGCGCGGCGACGGCTCGGTGCCGAGTTGCGCAAGCTGCGGGACCGTGCCGCGCTGACGACTGAGGAGGTCGGAGCCGAACTCGGCTGCCACAACTCGAAGGTCAGCAGGATTGAGCTTGGGAAGCGCGCCTGCACGCCGAAGGACTTCGATGGCTTCATGGAGCTCTACGAGGTGGAGGAAGGCGAGTTCCGTGATGCCCTGGCCGAGCTGATGAGACGTGGGCGGCAACGTGTGCCTCCGTGGTGGCACACGTACAACGACGTGATCAGCGCCAACTACAGCGAGTTCCTGGCCTATGAGGCTGAGGCAGCGCGGTGTAGCGAACACCAGACCCTGCTCATTCCTGGCCTTCTCCAGACCGAGGGCTATGCCAACGCGGTAACGGCCGGCGGATACGTGGCCCTTGGCCCCGACCAGGTGGAGAGTCTTGTCGAGGTCCGCATGCGTCGGCAGGAACGTCTCCGGGAGAAGGATCCCCTGCACTTGCAGGTGGTCATCACCGAGGCGGCCCTGCGTCTCCAGGTCGGTGGGCCGGCGGTGATGAAGGCGCAGCTACGCAAGCTGGCCGAGGTCGCCGAACTTCCGCATGTGGACCTCCGTGTCATCCCGTTCGAAGCGGGTGAGAAAGGTGCCAGTACCGGTGCCTTCAGCCTGTTCGCCACGGAGAAGAACGGCGACGTCGAGGCAGCGTTCACCGAGGCGGCAGACGCGACGACGAGCCTTCGTGACGACCCAGCGGTGCTGAGGCGTCTCAACAGGATGTTCCGGAATCTGAGTGCCGCGGCCTTTACTCCCGAGGCTACGCTTGAGCTGGTCCAACGAATCGAGAGCGAGCTCTGAGATGACGAAGTCGGCTGAGTCGCGTGCGGCTGCCTTTGGCAACGCCCTGTGGCGTACGAGCAGCTACACGGCGAGTAATGGCAACTGCGTCGAGGTCGCGGTGGTCTCCGACATCGCCGTGGTCGCCGTGCGGGACACCAAGGACCGATCCATTCCCTCGACTCAGACCTCCTGCGCTGCCTGGACAGCGTTCATCAAGGCCGCGAAGTCGGGGGCGCTCGACTGCGCGTGACGGTTGAAGCGGTGCTCGTCCACGCCGCGAATGCCTCGCGGGAGCGGTGGGAGTTGGGACGGTGGTGTCACGGTCTTCGACTGACGACAGCCTGATCACGAGAGGACGCCGCATGGATGAGCAGCACGCCCGGGCAAGTTCGGCCTCATCCGTCTGCCTCAGACGGGTGTTGAATGCCGTGATGGACCCCGAGATCACCCTCACCGCGCTGCGCGACTTCTGCGCCGACCGGCTCGGCCCGCAGGTGGCCACCCGTTTCGTGGGGCTGGCCCGGCCCGGGTTCGAGCTCACCGAGGCCGAGCCCGGCCAGGCCGCCGGGCGTAGCCGGTTCGGCGGCCGGGCGCTGCTGGAGCCGGGCACGCCGTGGCCGACCTGTGACGGCTTCCCGCTGAGCCTGCTCGCCGTCCTCGACACCGACGTGCTGGCGCCCTGGCTCGGCGAGCTGCTCCCGGCCGGGACGGGCCTGCTCAACTTCTTCGTCCTCGACGGCGACTCGGAGCAGAGCGACCCCGCCGCCTGCGAGGTGGCGCTCGCCCACCAAAGCACCGACCCGCGGGTGGGCCGGGTGATCGCGGCACGTGCCGCGCACGCCGTCGAGACGAGGGCCCCGGCCCGGTCGAGCGTCTTCGAGCCGGTTCCGTGGGCGGCCTCGCCGGGGTTCTCCCTGCCCGACGCCTTCGACCCGGCCTGGGACAGCCTCGCCAGGAGCCCGGGGGCCGAGCACCTGGACAGCTACGACATCAGGACCGCGCTCAGTGACTGGCCGGAACAGCCAGGCGCGCTCCACGCCGACGACACGGCCTTCGGCCGGCCGGTGTTCCCGACGGGCTCCTACCCCACCGTGCCGGCGGGCGAGGATCCGAACCGGTACCACCACCTGCTCCAACTCTCCGACCACCACGAGTGGTCCATCGGCGGCGAGGGCGGCTGGATGCACTGGTCGATACCCACCGACGCCCTGCGCGCCGGCGACTTCGGCCGGGCGATCCCGACCCCCGACCACTGGTGAGGACAGTCATCACTCGCCGTGGTACAGGCGGTCCAGGTCGATCAGCTCGACCAGGGGGTCGGTCTCGGCGAGGCGGCGCAGCTCGGGGCTGAACCCGGCTCCGCTGTAGCAGTGGAGGCGGGTGGTCTCAGTCGCGATCCCGCGGGAGGTGAGGAGGGCGTGGATGTGCCGGAGGCGTTCCAGATGGCGCGTTCCCATGGCCTCGTTCCACTTGGCCTCGCCGATGGCCAGGAGTCCCCCGCGGCCGTCGTCGGTCTCGCCGCGGACCGCGACGTCGACCTCATGGCTGGTTCTGGCCGCCGGGTCGTTGACGAGGCCGCTGGCGACGTCGGCGACCTGCCCGCCGTGGGTTTCGGTCGCCGCGTGCCAGCGGGCCCACTCGCGGCAGACCTGCTCGAAGTGCGGGCCGACGACCTTGCTGCGGAACGTGGGTTGGGCGCGGCGCCAGATCGTCGGGGCGCGGCCTGGGCGTTCGAGGTTGCCCCAGGCCGGGCGCATGACGGCGTGGTAGAAGGTGACGAGCGGTTCGGCGATGCGGTACGCGGCCCGGTTGCGCCGGAAGGCGTCGGCCTCGTGGGTGATCAGGCCGACGTCCTGGAGGACGCTGAGTGGGTGGGCAAGGTCCGTGGACTTGCGGCCGAGGTGGTCGGCGATCCCGCCTCGGGAGGAGTTGCCCGCCGCGATGGCGGCCAGCACGGAGTGGTAGAGCGCGGTGTCGTGGAGCTCGGGCTCTTCGGCGAGCAGATAGCGGGCCTCGCGGAAGAGGGGACGGGCCGGGTTGAGTACGGCCCGGACGACCCAGTCGTCGAAGTCCTCGGGCCCGGCGGGGGTGTCGCCCTGGGTGAACTCGCGGCGGTAGGCGGGGGTGCCGCCGACGACGGCGTTGGTGAGCAGCGCGGTGCGCGGGTCCGTGATCTCCCAGAAGTCGGCGGCGAGACGGAAGTCCAGGGTGGGCACGACGAGTTCGAGGCCGGCGCGGCCCCGGAGCGGGGCGTTGCCGGCGAGCAGCCCGCCCATGAAGGACAGGGCTGATCCGCACAGCAGGAGCCGGACGGGGGTGTTGTCGCGCTGGGCGGTGGGGTCGAGGGCGCGCTGGATGATCGAGGGGAGCGCGGGGGACGCCTTGGCTAGGAAGGGGAACTCGTCGATGACCGCGGTGGTGGGGCCGCCGCGGTCGGCGATGCGCATGAGCTCGGTGACGGCTTCGTCCCAGTGGGAGAAGCGGAAAGGCGTGGGCTGGTCGCGGTAGTGGGCGAGCGCCGCGCCGAACTCTCGGAGGGCGTCGGTCTCGGTGCTCTCGGTGGCGGTGAACATGAAGCCGCCGCTGGCTCGGGTCAGGGCGTCGAGGAGGAAGGTCTTGCCCTGGCGGCGGCGGCCGGAGACGACGCCCAGGGTGGCCCGAGGGCCGGGCAGGGCGGCGAACCGGGTCAGCTCGGCCCACTCGAAATCACGGTCGAACATCTCGGAGGGCTTGTCCATGGCACGCTCCATATTTGTATAGGTCCGTTTATTATATGCGGACCTATACAAATGTCGGAGAGTGCTCAGGAGCCCGGGCTCAGGCCCGCCACCGCCAGGTGGAAGAGGCGGGTGGCCTCGGGGGCGGGGTCGGGGTGGTGTTCCGTGGCCAGGGCGATGCCGACGATCAGGGTGATCAGGTCGGTGAGGGTGACGCCGGGTGCCACCGCGCCGGCGCGGGCGGCGCGGCGTAGCAGGGGGGTGCCGGCGGTCTCGATCGCCGTCGTGCAGCTGTTCTCGTACACCGAGCCGGGCGCCGCGCCGTCGTGCGCGATCGCGGCGGCGAAGCCCCGGACGGACGCGCAGTAGGCGACGACCTCGCCCAGCCATTCCAGTAGCGCGGCCCGCGCGTCCTCGGCGTCTGCCAGGGCGTGGGCGCGGGCGCACAGCGCCTCGATCCGGGTGTGGGCGACCGCCTCGAGCAGCGCGCGGCGGGTGGGGAAGTGGCGGCGCACGGTCGCGGAGCCGACGCCCGCCGTGCGGGCGATCTGTTCCAGGGAGGCGTCGGCGCCGTGCTCGGCGACCTCGGCCTCGGCCACGGCGAGGATCCGCGCGTGGTTGCGCCGGGCGTCCGCGCGTCGCTGGGCGGGCATGGCGGTCACCTCCGGGTTTGCTAAGTGGCGGGGCCCGCCATATCTTACCGGAGTAGAAACGGCGGGCCCCGCCACTTATTCGAGGAGTAGCCATGTCCACTGATCCCGCACCCGCACCCGTACTCGTCACCGGGGCCACCGGCCGGCAGGGCGGGGCCACCGCCCGGGCCCTGCTCGCGGCGGGCGTTCCGGTCCGCGCCCTGGTCCGGGACCCGGCCGCCGACCGGGCCAGGGCCGTCGAGGCGCTCGGCGCCGAACTGGTCACCGGCGACCTGCGCGACCGCGACTCCGTGGTCCGGGCCGCCGAGGGCGCCCGCGCCGTGTTCTCGGTGCAGATGCCGGCGTTCGTCGGCGACGGCTTCGACTTCGAGGGGGAGGTGGCCCAGGGCGTCAACCTCGTCGAGGGCGCGAAGGCCGCCGGCGTGCCGCAGTTCGTGCACACCTCCGTCTCGGGCGCCGGTCAGCACACCGCGGTGCCCGGCTGGGCGGAAGGGCGTTGGGACTTCATGGCCCCGTCCCTCGACGCCAAGAGCGCGATCCAGGACCGGGTGCGCGAGGCCGGCTTCCCGCACTGGACGATCCTCAAGCCGGCCTTCTTCATGGAGAACTTCCTGCCGTCCATGGCCTACCTCTTCCCGCGCGGGATCGAGGGCGGCATCGTGACCCTGCTGAAGCCCGACACCCGGCTGTCGCTGGTCGCCTCCCGGGACATCGGCGCGGCGGCCGCCGCGGCCCTCACGGCGCCGGAGCGGTTCCACGGGGTCGAGTTGGAGCTGGCGAGCGACTACCTGTCGATGACGGAGGTCGCTGAGGTGCTCTCCCGGGTGCTGGACCGGGAGTTGTCCGCGCCCGACCTGACTGAGGCCGAGGCCGTCGCCGCCGGCATGCCGGGGATGGGCGCCTCGGGCGCCTGGCTGAACGCGACCGGCCAGCCGGCCCGCCCCGAGTTCGCGCGGGAGCTCGGCATCCCGCTCACCACCTTCGAGGAGTGGGCCCGGGAACACCTGCGCGCCGCTCGGCAGTCGGACTCGGGGGACAGCGCCTCAAGCTGAGCGGTTCGGGCGACGTGCGCCAAGGGGCCGCCGAGGACACGGTGCGCGCCGCGGCCGGGCTCGGCGTGCGGGCGATGGCCGTCCGGCCAGAACTGATCAGGGGGCGGCGACCACGGGCACCCGTCGATGGTCCACCGGTCCATGGCCGTCACCCGGCGCGGCCTGCTACGTCGGCGAGAGGCTCAACACCTACGGCCATGTGCACGTTGACGACGAGCACGAAGCGGCTGACACCCGGGGGCGGTTCGGCGCCCTGATCACGGCGGCGTCCAGCCGATGCCGCGCCCCGCCCGCCCATGCGGAGCTCGGCACGCGGCGGCCGAGCCCGGCGTAGGGCCCGGCCGCCGTCACATCGGCGGTGGTCGTCAGCTGCCGTGACCGGTGAGCTGCGTGCGGTCCTCGTTCCAGGTGACCGGCGTGCCGCCGATGTTGTTGGCGTCGTTCCACGCCGGCGGGTCCGGGGGAGTGGTGGTGAAGTCCTCGGCCGTGACCTCGTAGCCGCCCTCGCCGTCCAGGCTGGAGAGCGTGGAGGCGAAGAGCTCCGCGTCGTTGTTCTGCAGGCTCTCCTTGATGCCGGTGAAGATGTTCGCGAATATCTGGAGGTTGCCGGCCGCCGACTGCAGCGACCTGCTGAACTCCTCGTAAGCGGTCTTCAGGGCCGGGCTGGCCTGCTCCAGGTAGAGACCGTTGTCCAGCAGCGTGCTGACCTCGGCCATCAGGCTGTAGATCTCGGGGATGATGATGCCGCACTGGGTGCTGAGCTTCGTCGTGGTGTCGAGGATGCCCGCGTAGTCGGCGGAGAGGTCCGCCATGGTCGCCTCCTTCGTTCGGGGATGGAGATGGGGGTGGGGGTGGGGCGCGGCGGTCCGTTACTGCGCCGGCGGGTTGTTGAGGTTGTTCGCCATCTGCTCGTCGAGGTCGATCATGCCGTCCTTGATCGCCACGAACTGGTCGGCGAAGTTGGAGATGTTGGCGATCAGCTCGGTCAACTGGGTGTGGAACTCGGTGTACTTCTGGGTGAGCACGCCGCCGGTGTTCGGCATGATCAGGTGGTTCGCCAGCGCGTCGTCGACCGCCGCCTTGGCCGCGTCGGCGGCCGGCTGGATGACCGTCTCGTTGCTGGTGCGCATGGCCGTGGCGGCGCTGTCCACGTCCTGGTAGGTGATGCTGATGTTGGGCATGGCCGGGTCTCCCTCGGTCGCTGGTTCGGATGCTGGCTACGGAGAAGTCGTCGAGAGGGCGCTCAGTCGTCCTCGACCCACCGGTTCCCGGGGCCCTCACGGGTGTAGGTGGTGGTCGTCTCGTTGCCGTCCTCGTCGGTCTCGGTGACGGTGCGGGTCCCCGAGCCGTCCTCGTTGATGGTGATCTCCTCGACGGTCGTGGTGCCGTCCGGGCCCTCGGTGGTGACGGTGTAGTCGCGGTCGTCGTAGCGCAGGCCGGGAGTCCGCTCACCCTCGTACTCGGTGACCGACGTCGTCTCCTCGTCGTCGTGCGTGGTCGTCGCGGTCTCCGTGACGACCTCGCCGTTCTCGTCGTACGTGTAGTCCGTGACGGTCTTGGTCTCCGAGTCGTCCGGCAGGCTGACGGTCACCGACTCCGACGTGACGTTGCCGTCGTCGTCGTAGGTGAACTCGGTGGTCTGGGTGAACGTCTCGCCGTCCGGCAGGGTGGTGACCGACGTCTCGCTCGTGATCTCGTAGGTCTCGTCGTCGTACTCGAGCGTGACCTCGGTCGTGGAGCCGTCCGCGTTGGTGAACTCCATGATGCTCGGCGGCTTCTCGCCCGGGACCGGCGGTTCCTCGGGGCTCGGCTGCTGCGGCGCGTTGCCGTCGTCGAGGTCCTGCTCCCACTGGTCGCAGAAGGACGGCCGGTCGTCCGCCGCGCACACCTCGCCCATCACCGCGTCCGGGTGCTCGTCGAAGTAGTCGGCGGCGCCGATGCTCTCCAGGTACTCGTTCCAGGTCTCGTTGGCCTCGACCCAGTTGTCGTGCCGCTCCTTCTCGTCCAGCCAGCGGTTGAACTCGGACCTGGCCGACGCGGCCGCCGCGCCCGCGGCGATCTCCGAGTCCTGCTGGAACAGCGCCGTCGCCACCCCCTCGAAGGTGTCGCCGAACTGCCGCAGCTTCTCGGTGGCCTTCTCGGTGCGGCTCTTCGACATCCGGAAGAACACGCCGAACTGGGTGGCCAGATAGCTGGAGCCGAAGACCGCGGTGTTCTCGGAGGCGGAACGGTTCCCCATCTCCGCGAACTTGCCGCTGCCGCCGCCGTCGCCCGCCTGGTCGGCGAGCGAGTGCATGCCGCGCTGCATGGCGTAGAGCTCCTCGTAGTCCATCGCGAAGTCGGGCATACGCGCCTCCCTGGCCCGGGGTTCCTCGACTCCCCGCATGGGGAGCGCCTTCTCACCCTCCACGCACCAGCCGTGGGGAAGGTTCAGGGAAGGTTCCGACCGATCGCGGGAGTGAACCCCGGAGGCCGTTCGCGCGTGGAGGTTGCGAGGGAGGCCACCGGCACCCACCGGCACCCCCGCGGCCCGCGGCAGCGAGAAGGAGAGGGACCCAGGTCATGCCACGCCCACCGGACTGGAGCGCGATCAACCTGGGCGAGGACCCGACGCCCGGCGACCCGGACGAACTCCAGGCGTTGATCGACTCGCAGGCCGAACTCCTCACCATCGCGGACGAGATCGACTCGGGCCTCACCGAGCTGATGAACTCGCACAGCACGACGTTCAAGGGCAAGACGGCCGACGCGCTGCGCGACCTCATGGACAACCGGCTGCGCAACTACATCGACGGCTTCCGCGACGCCCACCAGGCCGTCCAGGACGCGCTGGTCACCTACCGCGGCGTCATGATCGAGCAACAGGGCATCGCGGACGCCGCGTTGACCGCCGCGCAGGGGCTCGACGAGGACGACGAGGAGGGCCGGGAGACCCAGAAGGGCAAGGCCGAGGAGGCCCGCGAGGCGCTGGAGAGCGCCGCCCAGACGGCCGGCGAGGCGCTGAACTCGGCCGCCTACGACATCCCCTCGCCCGTCGACGAGTGCGCCGAGTTCTGGAAGTTCCTGACCTTCTTCGCGATCGCCCTGATCCTGCCGGCCATCATCCTCGGCGGCCCGGTCGCGCTCGCCGCCCTCGCCATCAACGCCGCGCTGCTCGTCAAGACCGCGATCGACTTCGCCAACGGCAACGCCAGCATCACCGAACTGGTGCTGTCCATCATCGGCGTGCTGGTGCCCACCACCCGGGGCATCAACATCACGAAGATCGGCTCGACCTTCAAGAACTGGGGGAAGACCACCTTCGCGCCGATGACGCACATGAACAACCTCGGCAAGTTCATCTACCTGACGAACCTGGTGGGTCGGGGGATGCTCTGGGTGCCGATGCAGTTCGGCCGCGGCATCGCCTGGTTGGCTGTCTCGGGCTTCAACGGGCTGCGCGGCGCCGGCCACTTCACCGGTTTCGCGTTCGACACGCTGCGGGCGGGCTGGGGCGCCAACGGACTGGCAGGGCTTGGCCAGTCGGCCGTCAACCTCACCCGCTGGACGGGCAGTACGGCCCTCTACCGGATCAGCAACGCCACCGGGTTCGGCGGCTATGTCGTCTCGCACTTCAAGGGCTTCGGCCCGCTGGCGATCATCGCCCCGGTCAACGCCGCCGAGATGGGCGCCACCTTCTCCCTGACCGGCCTCGGCCGGGCGTTCCGGATCTCGCTCGTCAACCGCGGCCTCGGCAACCAGTTCAGGACGGGCGCGTTCGTCCAGGGCAGCAACGTCATCGACATCCGCGCCATCAGGGGCTTCGGCTCCGACGGGCTGCCGATCGTCGACGCCACCAAGCTGGCCAGGTACCAGCCGGCCGGGTTCGCCGGCACCCAGTCCTTCTCCGGCATCGCCCACGTGATCAACCTCGCCGACGCGGGCCGGTTCGGCCAGGGCGTCACCAACGGCGCCGGCGGCTTCGCCCTCCCCGACCTGCCCTCGATGCCGCCGATCTCGCTGCACTTCGCCGGCCGCGGCCTGGACATCGGCATCTCCGGGATGCCGGGCCCCGCCCTCGGCAGCAACGTCTTCGACATGCCGGCGATGAACACCGGCGGCCTGGTCGGCGCGACCCCGCCGTCCGTCGTGGTGCACATGCCGGGCCCCGGCGGCCAGCCGGTCGGCGTCGCCGTCCCGCTGCTCCCCGAGGGCTTCGCGGGCGGCACCAGGACGGGCGACCTGACGCTGACCATCAACATGGACGCGTTCACCCCGATCAGGGTCACCTACGGCCAGAACGGGGTGACCATCGCGCCGGCCACGGCCGACGGCCGGATGCCCGCCATCTCGATCGCCAACATGCCGCAGCTCGGGGACATGAGCGTGGTCCCGCCGAGCGGCGTGACCATCCCGACGGCCAACCTCAACCCGGGCGCCGGCATCGTCGACGCCGGCGCGGGACAGGGCCTCGGCAACCTGCCGGCGACCGCGCCCCGGCTCGGCGGCGACGGGCTCGCGCTGGACCTCAACCTGCCCTCGATGCCGTCGCTCCGGCTGAACTTCGCCGACCAGGGCATGTCGCTGAGCATGCCGGAGGTCAACCTCGCCGGCGCCAGCCGCCCGATGCTGGACCTCGGGCCCGTCGAGATGCCCACCATGCAGGGGCTCAACACCTCGATGCCGGCGCTCGCGGACAACGTCAGCATCGCCCCGCCGACCGCCGCGCAACTCGACAACGTCACCGTCGCGAACGCGCTGCCGGACGGCGTCTCCATCGCCGCGCCCAACCCGAGCCAGCTGGACGTCAACCTCGGCAACACCAACTCCTTCTCCATCAACCTCGGCGAGGGGCTCCAGCACTCACTCAACGACGCGCCGACCGTCACGCCCGCCGCCCAGTCACCGCAGCTCGACGTCACCGTGGCCCCGCCGGCCGCCGCCGTCACCCCGCCGCCGGTGGTCGCCACCCCGCCCACGGTGCGGGCGACGGGCGCCGAGACGGCCGCGCTCGGCGACATCACGCTGAACATGAACGGCGTGGCCCCGATCAAGATCAGCTCCATCGAGGCGCGCCCCGTCGGACTCTCGGCCACCAACGACCTGTCGCTCTCGAACGGCGTCAGGGCCGGCGACATCGACGTGCCGGGCGGGATCAGGGCGGCCGACATCCCGACGCCCGCCGACGCCAAGCTCTCCGCCGCCGCGCCGGCCAACGGCGCCAACGACGCGGGGGTCACCCGCTTCACCGAGGCGACGGACGGCCCGCGGCCGACCGGCACCGGGTACACGCCGCCGACGCTCGACAGCCACCTCGCGGAGGGCGTGACCACCGCCCCGCAGCCGGTCCCCGTGCCGCTCGCCGCGCGCCCCGAGACCACGGCCACCCCGCCGGCCCCCGCCCCGACGCCGGAGAAGGCGGTCGGTGGCGGCGGCGGTGGCGGCGGCCGGTCGGTCTCCGACCTGTTCAGCGGCAAGCTGTGGGACATCAACCCGGACGTGGCCATGTGGCGGGCGCTGGAGGAACTGGGCATCACCCACAACGCCCCGCCGCCGGCCTACTTCCAGACGCTGACCGTCAACACCGCCTTCACCCCGCACGGTTCGGGCGCGCTCAACGGCGCGGACGACATCCCGCTGCAGAACCTGGGCTCGGGGAGCAACGCCACCACGACCAACGTCAGCCCGCCCATCACCCAGGGCACGCCGCTGCCGGGCGGGTCGGGGACGGTCAACACCGGCCTGGACGACCTCACCGAGATCGCGCCCCCGCCGCCCCCCGGCCGCTCGACCGAGGACGCCAGCGGCTCCGGCTCCGGCTCCACGGTCACGCACACGCCCCGCCCCCTGGCGCCGCAGGGCGCGCACAGCATCAACTTCCAGGCCGACGGGATGAACGGCGTCCGCTTCGCGACCAGCTTCGACGAGAACGGCGCCGTCAGCCAGGTCCAGCTCATCACCGGCAACGGCGCGCCGGTCCAGGCCACCCACGCCGCCGGCGACCCGCGGGGCCTGTTCCGGGCCCAGCAGAACCTCGGCGGCGGCGTGACCCGCGACCTGAGCTTCCGGGTGGACGGCGACGGCGTCCAGCTGGTCACGGTCGAACGCACCGCCTCCCTCACGGACGCCCGGTTCGGCCAGGTGAACCTGCGGATCGACGACCTCGCCCCCGGCGGGCCGACCGTGACCGGCGCCACCGGGCCCGGCCACGCGCCGGTCACCTTCGCGGCGGGCGACGCGGCGGGCACCACGGTGCGCGTGCACCGGGACTTCGGCGGCGGCGTCTCGCGCGACCTGACGGTCCGGATCAGCGACGCCCAGCCGCTCGGCCTGCACCGTAACGTCGACCTCGGCGGCGTCCAGGGCTTCACCGGCTCCTCGCTCCGCTTCGACGAACTGGCCGGCGGCGCACCCGACCTGGTGCGCGCCGACGGATCCGTGGTGCCGGGCGGCGTCACCGGGCTCGGCACCCACCTCAACGGCCACCACCTCGTCACGCTCAACCACAACCGGCTCGTCGTCGACGGCGGCGGCACCGCCACGCACCACGTGCTGAGCCTGCCGACGCCGCCGACGACCGTCCCCGCCGGCCGGACCGCGGCCGACTACCACCTCTTCGCGCCCATCAACGACACCGCGAGCGGCGCCACGATCCGCGGGCTCGACGGGGAGCAGCTGGCCGGCGTCACGCGTGTCCCCCAACAGGGCCACGGCACCCGCCTGGTGGGCGCGGGCCTCCATGTCTCCGTCGACTCCACCGGCACCCAGCTGTCCCGGGTCGTCGAACTCACCGGACACGGCGGCGCGACGCGCAACGTCTTCGTCCACACCCCGGTGGGCGGTGGGGCCGCCCCGACGTTCCGCGGCGCGGACGGCACCGCGGCCACCGGCCTCACCCACCAGCCGGGCGGCAACGTCCAGCAGGTCGCCGGCAACGTGACCAGCACCTACCACCCGAACGGCGCCCTGATCCAGGACGTCGTCCACCACACCAGGGGCCCGCTCGTCGGTCAGGACGTCACCGTGCCCAACGGCGCCCCGCCCCGCGTCGGGACCACCCCGGGCGTCGCGCAGGGCACCACCGGCACCTTCCGCATCCCGGTGCCGACCGGGCCGCACGCCATCGTCAACCAGGCCGGCGACCTGGTCGGCACCGCCGCCCAGTTCGTCGGGCGCAACGGCGTCGGGCTCGACGCCTTCGGCCACCTGCCGGTCCCGCCCGGCAGCGCGACCCCCGTCCTGCACACCGGCAACGGCGGCGCGATCCCCGCCGGCACCGTCCGGGGCGGGATGGTCACCCTGCCCAACCCGCACGGCAACACCGTCCACCGGTACGACGGTTCGCTGATCGAGGAGACCTTCCGGGTCAACGGCGGTCCCGGCTCCATCAACGGCCACGACCTCGTGGTCCGGCAGGGCAACCCCACCGCGACGATCACGCCCGTGGGCGCCCAGCGCCCCACGGCATCCGCCACGGTCGTGGAGCAGTTCGACCAGGCGGGCACGAGCACCGGCCTGCGCCTCGACATCAACGGCCGCGGCCTGGCGATCGACAACAACGGCAACGTCACCCACGACGTCCTCACCATCAACCAGCCGGGACAGCCGACGCGTTACGCGTTCGTCGACACCACCAACCCGGCCGGCGTCGGACTGCGGAACGCGGACGGCACCCCCGCGCCCAACGTCACCATCACCCGGCTGCCGAGCGGGGATCTCCAGGTCAGCACCCCGGGGAACGGCATCGTCGCCCGGTTCGGCAACGACGGTGCGTTCCAGTTCCAGGACACCCGGCTGCCCGGCACCGGCGCGGGCGGCACCGACCAGTTCGTGCGGATGCGCCAGTTCGAGAACCACGTCGACCTCCGCGCCTACGAACTGCTCGACAACAACCGCGCCGTCGTCCCCGACCGCACCGTGCTGCCCCGGCCCCGGACGGCGGCCAACCCCAACCCCGGCTTCCGCGTCAACGGCGAGGACGGCGCCTTCCGGCTCTACCGGCAGGACGGTCACCTCGACGTCTCCGTCAGCGCGCCCCACGCCACCACCAACGTCCGCAACGTCACGCTGCACGCGGCGGACGGCGGCGCCCCGACCAACCTGCGGGTCCTCGAACTGTCGGACGGCGTCGACTCGCGCTACCTCGACATCACCAACGCCAACGCCCTCCAGCTGCGCGGCGGCGAGCTCACACCGATCACCACCCACGGCACCATCCACACCCTGCCGAACAACGGCGGCTACCGCGTCGACGGGCACGGCGCCCGGGCCAACGAGTGGCAGGAGTACAGCACCACCGGCAAGATCACCCAACAGCGGATCGACGTCTTCCACCAGGGCCGGGCCGTCGGCAACCAGCACTTCCTCATCGACTACCGGACCAACCCCGACGCCCCCACCTGGACCAGGAACAGCGGCGTCGCCGGCGCGACCGCCCCGCAGAACCCGGGGTGGTTCGACTTCGGCAAGGTCGACGTCAAGGGCGCCGAGCGCGGCCACGTCTCGCTGCTCTCCCACTCCGGCGCCCCGGTCTTCGACCGCCGCGTGCTGCCCGACGGCGCCGTGCTCGACAGCCACGTCGCCGCCCCCAGCCTGCGCGGCGGCAACGGCGTCCCCTACGGCCCCGGCAGCCGGGACCACTGGTCGGAGATCCGGGCGGACGGCAACCTGGGCGAGTTCGGCCGCCGCAAGTGGAGCGTCAGCGGCCGCGCCTGGGTCGACTACAACAACGCGGGCAACCCCGTCCGCCACTTCCGGGAGAACCCGCAGGGCGGCCACGTCATCGCCGACATGCGCGGCATGAACGCGCACTACTGGTCCGGCAGCACCAGCACCTGGTACCGGTTCGACGCCGACTACCAGCAGGTCGCCTCCGGCACCAGGACCTGGAGCCCGGGCCGGGCGTGGATCGACCGGATGCCCGACCCCACCACCGGCGAGACCAAGCTGGTGCACCAGAAGGTCGGCCGGATCGCCGGCCTGGACAACCTCCGCCGCTACACCGCGCACGACATCAACGCCAACGGCAGCTGGAGCGCCGAGTGGAAGGCCATCGCGCCCACCGGCAAGGAGGTCGGCGGCTCCGCGGCCCTGAAGAACGGCGACATCCTCACCATCGAGCGGATCGCCGAGCAGCGGCCGCCGAACGCCTGGCGTTCGGTGCTCAGTTCGGAGTTCCGAGGCATGACCTTCCGTACGGATGTGACCGACTGGGCCAAGGACAGCAGGATGCAGATCGCCCGCTGGGAGCAATCCAGTGGCGGAACGACCGTCAACCACGGCATCCAGTTCACCAGCCAGCACGGCCACGGCGTGTTCCGGATCAGCCACACCGGCGACTTCGTCGGCGAGACCCGCAAGCTCACCAACGGCAACGAGCTGACCGTGGGCGACAACGTCAAGCTGCCGGACGGCGTCACCCTGCCCAACCGCTACCAGCCCTGGTCGGAGGGCGCGGACAAGTTGCAGGGCCACCGCAGCTTCAACCCGGCGGACTTCAACAACGTCCGCCTTCCGGCCGGCAGCGGAAAGACCGGCAACGACGTGCTGTTCGTGGACCGCTTCCACGTCAACCGGGCCCACGCCGACCCGTTCTCGCCGACCGCCAACGCCGGTGACTGGCAGATAGCCCGGGTCGGCTTCACGGACGGCACCATGCTGGAGTACCGTCCGCGCCCGCTGGAGCGCACCCCCTTCGACGTGGGCGACGATCTCGACTTCCGGCGGATGAGCCACCAGGACGGCTCCGCCGACTGGATCATCACCGACCCGCACGCCGCGGTGGTCGCACGGCAGGACACCTTCGGCCTCGGCGACGACGCCGTCCAGATCCGCAGCGACGGTGTCAACCGTTGGAGCGGCCCCAACGGCTCGGGCGGCGTGCGCAAGTACGCGGCCACCAACGACATCCACTACCGGGGGTGGGACCGCCACTCGTTCCAGGACTTCGACGGCACGGGGCAGCTGGTCCGCGAGCACCGGCTGCTGGCCGACGGCGTCACCCTCGACGCCTGGCGAGTGCCGGGCGACGCCAACCACCCGCCGTCCTGGCGTTGGAACAAGATCGGCGCGGACGGCCAGGTGCAGCGGTTCGGGGACCAGGACGTGCGGGTCCGCCGGTGGTACGACGACTCCGGCCGGCTCTCGAACGACTGGAAGCCGGGCGCCCGGTGGGCCGACCACCTGGACAGCGAGGGAGCCATCCGGATCCAGGAGATCCCGGCGTTCGCGAAGAGCGGCAACCCGGCGCGCGACATCCTCACCATCGAGCCGTTCCGGGTCCGCGAGTACGTCGCGAAGCCGGACGGCCTGGACGCGGCGCGGGGCGCCGACGCCTACCGCGGCTGGAAGGAGTACGACGCCGGGGTCGCGGTGCGCGAGACGAAGCGGCTCCCGGACGGCTCGTTCCTGGAGACCGAGACCTGGCAGAAGCAGTGGCGCCGGCACGTCTTCGGCGACGGTAACGGCCACACCGTGGTCACCGAGCGCACCATCCCGGGCAACATCTTCCAGCGCGACACCTTCGGCACCACCCATCTCGTGGGCCGCGAGACGCATTTCATCGACTTCTCCAACGAGTTCCGCGGCTTCACCCGCGAGTGGGGCGAGTCGCTGCGCTGGAGTTGGGGCCCGGCCGTCACCAACCGGCCGGGCGCGGTGCGGGGCGCCGAGTCCCTCTACACGCCGTTCCTCGCCAACAACATGGGCTCGGTCGGGGTCGCGCTCACCCAGGAGTTCGCCCTGGACTTCCTGCTCAACCTCACGGTCTTCGGCATCGTCTCGGCGGCCACCGGCACCCCGTTCACCATCACCGACGTGCAGCAGGCGGCGTTCAACGCGGCCATCTCCGCCGGCGTCAAGTCCCTCTCGGCCGGCCTGCACAACTGGGGCGCCCACCGCGGCACCTGGAAGGTCGGCTTCGGCAACAAGGACCAGGGCTACGCCTACAACTTCCGGCAGAACGACGACGCCTGGGCGTCCGAGTGGGCCGGCAACGAGAAGGTGCTGCGCTGGCGCGGCGGCACCTACGACTTCTTCCTCAACGCCGGGATCGGCGGCCTGTCCGGCTTCGCCGCCGGCGCGGCCGGCGCCGCGATCTTCGGTGTCAAGGACTCCGAGGGCAACCGGCACAAACTGGAGGGCGGCGCCGCCGCCTTCTACGGCCTGGCCGGCTTCGCCGGCGGCCTGGCGGGCGCGTTCAGCGTCGGCGCCATCCGCGGCATGATGCAGAACACCATGGCTGCCCGCCTCTACCACCGCGCCGGTGTGATCGACTTCCTGGTGATGCCGGTCATCGGCAAGCTGATGGACAAGAGCATCGCCATGTTCTGGCTCGGCCCCGACATCCGCGCCTCGCTCGGCATCACCTCGCCCCAGCCGGAACCCGACGGGCAGGATCCCAACAACTCGCAAGGAGGGGCGGGTCAATGACCGACGACCCGATCCGCGTCGCCCCCAGGACCCGGGGCGCGCACCGCACGATCACCGAGGCCCTGGCCGTCGCCCCGGCGGGCGCGGTGATCAGCGTCGCGCCCGGCGAGTACGCCGAGTCGTTCCGCCTCGCCCGCCGCGTGACGCTGCTGCCGCAGCACGGCAACGGCTCGGTGACCATCGCGGTGCCGCTGGCCGCCGGGCCGTTGACCGTGGCCGCGCCCGACTGCCGGATGCGCGGCCTGGTGCTGCGCGGCGCGGACCCGGCCGAGGCGCTGCTGCGGGTGGAGGACGCCTCGGGGCTCACCCTGGAGGACTGCGTCGTCAGCCACGGCCGGGTCGAGGTGCTCGGCTCCCGCAACCTCACCGCGCGCCCCGAGGTCCCGGTGGGCACCATCCCGCTGGACAACGACCTGTCGGCCGAGCTCGCCGACCCCACCGCCGGCGGCGTGCTGGTGACCAGGCGGACCCGGCTGCGGGCCGCCAGGCACACCGCGCTGCACATCACCGGGGACGGCCTGGCGCGCCTGGACGACACCGCCATCGAGGGCGTGGAGGGCATCGGCATCGCCGTTTCGGGCAGCGCCGTGCTGCGCGCGGACCTGCTTCGGGTGCACGGCGGCTCCGGCTCCGGGCTGCGCGCCCGCGACACCTCCCGGGTGCTGCTGCGCGGCAGCGGCCTGTTCGGCGCGGGCCGCAACGGGGTGCTGGTGCAGGACGCGGCCGAGGCGCTGCTCACCGACTGCCGGGTGGAGAACGCGGCCCGCTCCGGGGTGCGTCTCGACCACACGGCGAAGGCCGAGATCAACGAGTCGACGCTGGCCGGCGCCCGGCTCTCCGGCGTCGAGGTGCGCGACCAGGCCCGGGTGATGGCCCGCGGCGCGCGGGTGACCGGCGGCGAGACCGGGGTCAGGCTGCGCTCCACCGAGGAGTCGCTGCTGTTCTACTGCACGGTGACCGGGCAGCAGGGCAACGGCGTCGAGCTGTCGGCGGGCGCCGACCCGCGGCTGCGCGGGGTGCGGGTGGCGCGCTCCGGCAAGCACGGGGTGTTCGTCGGCGAGGGCGCCAGGGGCACCTTCGACCACTGCGACGTGATCGCCAGCGCGCTGCCCGCGCTGCACGTGGCCAGGGACGCGGCGCCGCGCTTCCGCGGCTGCCGGGTCTTCGACTCCGCGCACGACCTGGGGCTCGGCGAGGGCGCGCACGCCGTCTTCGAGAACTGCGTCGCGATCAACGTCGGCTCGCCCCGGCTGCCCGGGCTCGACCGCGGCCACGGCGGCCCCGAGCACCCGCCCACGCACGGCCCGGGACAGGACCGGCGCCGCAGACCCCGCGACCGGGACCACGACCGGGACCGGAACCGCGACCAGGGGCCGGCCGCCGCGGCCCCGAGGCCGACCGCCACCGCCAGCACCGCGGAGCGTCCCGGGGACGAGTACGAGGACGGCCCGACCCAGGAGTCGCTGCCCGAACTCCTCGCCGAACTGGACGAGCTGGTCGGCCTCGACGGCGTCAAGCGGGACGTCGGCGGCCTGGTCAAGCTGATGCAGACCGTGCGGATGCGGCAGGAGGCCGGCCTGCCGGCCCCGCCGCTCAGCCGCCACCTGGTCTTCGCCGGCAACCCGGGCACCGGCAAGACCACGGTGGCCCGGCTCTACGGCCGGCTGCTGAGCGCCCTCGGGCTGCTCTCCCGCGGCCACCTGGTGGAGGTCGACCGCAGCGCCCTGGTCGGCGAGTACATCGGCCACACCGGACCCAAGACCACCGAGGCGTTCGAGAAGGCCATGGGCGGGGTGCTGTTCATCGACGAGGCGTACGCGCTCACCCCGGCCGGGGTGGCGCAGGACTTCGGCAGCGAGGCCATCGCCACCCTGGTGAAGCTGATGGAGGACCACCGCGACGAGGTCGTCGTCATCGCCGCCGGCTACCCGGGCGAGATGAGCCGCTTCATCAACTCCAACCCGGGCCTGGCCTCCCGCTTCTCCCGCAGCCTGACCTTCGCGGACTACTCGACGGAGGAGCTGGTCAGCATCGTGGAGCACAACGCCCGCCGGCACCGCTACCAGCTCACGGAGGGCGCCCGCAAGGCGCTCACCGGCTACATAGGCGCCATCCCGCGCGGGGAGGGCTTCGGCAACGGCCGCACCGCCCGCCAGCTGTTCCAGAACATGACGGAACGCCAGGCCATGCGCGTCGCCGAGCTCACCAACCCGGAGCAGGACGCGTTGATGTCGCTCACGGAGTACGACCTGCCGGCGTGAGCGCGGGGGCACGGTTCCGGGGGCTCCGCAGGTTCCCCAGGGTGACCAGGCCCCCGGCCAGGAAGATCGCCGTGCCCCCCGCCACGATCTCCAGGCTGAGGGGCTCGCCCTCCAGGGCCACCGCCAACAGGGCGGCGGTGCCGGGCTCCACGTAGGAGAGGACGCCGAGCTCCAGGGCCGTCACCCGCCGCATCAGGCTCTGGTAGGCGATGCCGAGGCAGGCGGTGAGGAGGACGCCGAGCAGGACGAGCCGGCCCAGCTCGTCCCGGGTGACGGCCGGCCTGGCGAGCAGGTACGTCGGGCTCAGCACCAGCGCGGCCACCAGGGTCTGGTAGAACACCAGGGTGGTCGGGTCGATGTCGTCGGCGTACCGCTTGAGACAGATGATCCACAGGGCGTAGGACAGCGCGGAGCCCGCCCCGAACGCCACGCCGGCGGGGCAGAGTTCGGCACCCCCCTCGCCGCCCGTCACGACCACCGCCGTGGCGGCGACGGCCAGCGGCAGCGCCGTCAGCGACAGGGGGGTCGGCCGCTCCCGCAGCAGCAGCGGGGCCAGCAGGGCGACCAGGACCGGGGCCGTCGAGGTCATGAGCACGGCGCTGATGATCGACGTCTGCTGCAGGGCGGCGAAGTGCATCACCCACTGGACGCCCATCAGCACCCCGGGCACGAGGACCACGGGTCCTGGGAAGCGCAGCAGCCGGCGGTGCCGGGACGGCGCGAGCAGGATCGCGAGCGCCGCCGCGGCGATCGCCACCCGCCAGAAGGCGATGACCGTCGGGGACAGCGTGAGACCGGCGACGAGGACGGAGACGGTGCCGGAGAGGGCCGCGCACAGGGCGACGCCCAGCACGGCGGTGGCGGACCTCGGGTCGCCGCTCCGGCGGGGTCCTGGGGCCGGTTCGTTGCTCATGGCCGGATCTCCTGGGTCGGGGACGGCACCGGACAGCGTTCCGCACCCGCTCGGCGCGTCTCAAGATCAGACTTCTGTGCGACGGGGGCCGCGCCCCGGGATCCGGCCGGCCCGGTCGAGGCCGTGCGGGAGCGGCCTCGGGGGGCGGGACTGCTCCGTCTGTGTTACCAAGACAGGGGGCCATTTGTGGTCCTTGGTCCGGCTTGCTCCGGATTACTGTCCCCGACACGGAGGATTGGAGCCGTCTCATGGCCGAGAAGGTGGCGGACTATGTGCTGGGCAGGTTGCGCGACTGGGAAGTGGAGCACGTGTTCGCCTACGCCGGGGACGGCATCAACGGGCTGCTCGCGGCCTGGGGGCGGGCGGCGGACAAGCCGCAGTTCATCCAGGCGCGGCACGAGGAGATGGCGGCCTTCGAGGCCGTCGGCTACGCCAAGTTCTCCGGCCGGGTCGGTGTCTGCGCGGCCACCTCCGGGCCCGGCGCGATCCACCTGCTGAACGGGCTGTACGACGCGAAGCTCGACCACGTGCCCGTCGTCGCCATCGTCGGACAGACCAACAGGAGCGCCATGGGCGGCTCCTACCAGCAGGAGGTCGACCTGCTCTCGCTGTTCAAGGACGTGGCCTCCGACTACTGCGAGATGGTCACCGTCCCCCAGCAGCTGCCCAACGTCATCGACCGCGCCTTCCGCACCGCCCGGGCCCGCCGCACGGTCACCGCCGTGATCATCCCGGCCGACGTGCAGGAGCTCGACTACCAGCCGCCGACGCACGCCTTCAAGATGGTGCCGTCCAGCCTCGACACCTCGACCGGCGCGCCCGTGCCCGCGGAACGGGACATCGAGCGCGCCGCCACGCTGCTCAACGAGGGCGGCAAGGTCGCGGTGCTGGTCGGCCAGGGCGCCGCCGGCGCCCGGGACGAGGTGATGGAGCTCGCCGACCGGCTCGGCGCCGGCGTCGCCAAGGCCCTGCTCGGCAAGGACGTGCTCTCCGACGAACTGCCGTACGTCACCGGGGCGATCGGCCTGCTCGGCACCCGCCCCTCCTACGAGCTGATGCGGGACTGCGACACGCTGCTCGCCATCGGGTCCAGCTTCCCCTACACCCAGTTCCTGCCGGGGTTCGGCCAGGCCAGGGGCGTGCAGATCGAGCTCGACCCGCACATGGCGGGCATGCGCTACCCGTTCGAGGTCAACCTCATCGGCGACGCCCGCGAGACCCTGCGGCTGCTGCTGCCGCGCCTGGAGCAGAAGAAGCACGACGTCTGGCGGCGCGACATCGAGCGGAACGTCGAGCGCTGGTGGAAGACGATGGACCGCCGCGCCGCCACCGAGGCCGACCCGATCAACCCGGAGCTGGTGGCGCACGCCCTCTCCGAGGTGGTGCCGGAGGACGCGATCATCTCCGCCGACTCCGGCTCCTCGGCCAACTGGTATGCCCGGCACGTCAGGTTCCGCGGCCGGATGCGCGGCTCGCTCTCCGGGAACCTCGCCACCATGGGCCCCGGCGTGCCCTACGCGATCGGCGCCAAGTTCGCCCACCCGGACCGGCCGGCCATCGCCCTGGTCGGGGACGGCGCGATGCAGATGAACGGCCTCGCCGAGATGATCACCGCCGGCAAGTACTGGCGGGAGTGGAGCGACCCGCGGCTGGTGGTCGGGGTGCTCAACAACCAGGACCTCAACCAGGTCACCTGGGAGATGCGGGCCATGTCGGGGGCCCCGCAGTTCGAGCCCTCGCAGCGCATCCCCGACGTGCCCTACGCCGAGTTCGCCCGCTCCATCGGGCTGCACGCGGTGCGGGTCGAGAGCCCGGAAGGGGTGCGGGACGCCTGGCGCGAGGCGCTGGCCGCGGACCGGCCGAGCGTGCTGGAGTTCGTCACCGACCCGGCCGTCCCGCCGATCCCGCCGCACGCCACGTGGGAGCAGGCCGAGTCCACGGTGTCCGCCCTGCTGCAGGGCGACCCGGACCGCGCCGACGTCGTCAGGATCGGCCTCAAGCAGAAGGTCCAGGAGTTCCTGCCCGGCCGCCGCGGCCGAGGCTGAGCCCGCGACCGGCGGCGCGACCCCCCGGGGGGCCATCGAGAAGGACGGTGATCCGATGAGCGAGCGCCTGGTGCGCGACCCCGGGCCCGAGGACTTCGCCGGCCTCGACATGCGCCGGCTGCGGGCCGAGTTGACCGCCCGGGTCGAGGGCGAGGTCCGCTTCGACCCGGGCAGCCGGGGCGCCTACGCCACCGACGCCTCCAACTACCGGCAGGTGCCGCTGGCCGTGGTGCTGCCCCGCACCGTCGACGACGCCGCCGAGGCCGTCGCCGTCTGCGCCGAACAGGGCGCGCCCGTGTTCTCCCGGGGCGGCGGCACCAGCCTGGCCGGCCAGTGCACCAACGTGGCCGTCGTGATCGACTGGACCAAGTACTGCGACCGGCTGGTCTCCGTCGACCCGGCGGCCAGGACCTGCGTCGTGGAGCCCGGCATCACGCTGGACGCCCTCAACCGGCAACTCGCCGAACACCACCTGAAGTTCGGCCCCAAGCCGGCCACCCACACGCACTGCGCGCTGGGCGGCATGATCGGCAACAACTCCTGCGGCGCCTCGGCGCAGGCGTACGGCAAGACCGTCGACAACGTGCGCGCGCTGGAGGTCCTCACCTACACCGGGGCCCGCATGTGGGTCGGGCCCACCGACGAGCGCCGCTACCAGGAGATCCTCGCCGCCGGCGGCGAGGAGGCCCGGCTCTACCGGGGCCTGCGCGCGCTCGCCGAGGAGTACGCCGACGACATCCGCGCCGGCTACCCCCGCATCCCGCGCCGGGTCTCCGGGTACAACCTCGACTCGCTGCTGCCGGAGAACGGCTTCGACCTGGCCAAGGCGCTGGTCGGCAGCGAGAGCACGCTGGTCACGGTGTTGCGCGCGGAGCTCGACCTGGTGCCGGTCGAGGCGGCCGACGCCCTCGTGGTGCTCGGCTACCCCGACGTCTGCGCCGCCGCCGCCGACGTGCCGCGGGTGCTCGAACACTGCCGGCCGCTCCAACTGGAGGCGCTGGACGACCGGATGGCGCAGCTGATGCGCGAGGAGGGGCTGCACGCCGACTCGCTCGCGCTGCTGCCGCGCGGCGACAGCTGGCTGTTCGTGCGACTCGGCGGCGACAGCCCGGAGGAGGCCCAGCAGGAGGCCGGGCGGCTGCTGGCCGGACTCGGCCTGGCCGAGGACGACGACCGGGTGGCGATCTCCGAGGACCCGCTCAGGGAACAGAAGTTCCTCCAGGCCAGGGAGGCCGGCCTCGGCGTCACCGCCCGGCCGCCGGACGGCCGCGAGACCTGGGAGGGCTGGGAGGACTCGGCCGTGCCGCCCGAGCGACTCGGCGACTACCTGCGCGACCTCAAGCGGCTGTTCGAGGAGTTCGGCTACGACCACCCGTCGCTCTACGGGCACTTCGGCCAGGGCTGCGTGCACACCCGCATCCCGTTCGGCCTGAGGAACGCCCAGGGGGTCGCCGGCTTCCGGGAGTTCATGCTGCGCGCCGCCGACCTCGTGGTCTCCTACGGCGGTTCGCTCTCCGGCGAGCACGGCGACGGCCAGGCACGCGGCGAACTGCTCGACCGGATGTTCGGCCAGCGGCTCGTGGCGGCGTTCGCCACCCTCAAGGGCCTGTTCGACCCGGACAACCGGATGAACCCGGGCAAGATCGTCTCGCCGGTGCCCGGCCGCGGCCCCAACCCGCTCGACGGCCAACTGCGGCTCGGCCCGCGCTGGCGCCCGCACGACACCCCCACCCACTTCGACTACCCCGAGGACGACCACCTCTTCCGCCGCGGCGTGATGCGCTGCGTCGGCATCGGCAACTGCCGCTCCCACGAGGGCGGCGTGATGTGCCCGTCGTACCGGGCCACCGGCGAGGAGGAGCACTCCACCCGGGGCCGCGCCCGGCTGCTGTTCGAGATGATGGGCGGCCACGCCGACGCGGCGATCAGCGACGGCTGGCGCTCCACCGAGGTGCGCGACGCCCTCGACCTGTGCCTGGCCTGCAAGGGCTGCAAGTCCGACTGCCCCACCGGCGTCGACATGGCCACCTACAAGGCCGAGTTCCTCGCCCACCACTACGCCGGCCGGCCCCGCCCGGCGGCCCACTACACGCTCGGCTGGCTGCCGCTGTGGGCCAGGATCGCCCAGGCCGCGCCCCGCGCCGTCAACGCCGCCCTGCACGCCCCCGGGCTCGCGCCGCTCGGCAAGCGGCTCGCCGGCGTCACCCCGGAGCGGGACCTGCCGCTCTTCGCCGAGCGGTCCTTCCTCGACTGGTGGCGCGGGCGCGGCGTGTCCGAGCCGATCCCCGGCGACCCGCGCGCCGTGCTGCTGTGGCCCGACACCTTCAGCACCTACTTCCACCCGCACGTCGCCCAGGCCGCCGTCGAGGTGCTGGAGGCCGCGGGACTGCGCGTCGCCGTCCCCGAGCGGCCGGTCTGCTGCGGGCTCACCTGGCTCTCCACCGGCCAACTCGACCGGGCGGCACGGGTGTTGCGCAACACCGTGGAGACGCTGCGGCCCTGGCTCACCGCCGGCACGCCGATCGTCGGCCTCGAACCCTCCTGCACCGCCGTCTTCCGGGCCGACGCGCCCGAGTTGTTCAGCCACGACGAGGACGTCCGGCGCCTCGCCGACCAGACCGTCACGCTCGCCGAGGCGTTGCTGCGGCACGCCCCCGACGGCTGGCGCCCGCCGGCCGTGCGCCGCGCCGCCCTCGTGCAGACCCACTGTCACCAGCACGCGGTGCTCGGCCAGGACCCCGACCGCGAGGTGCTGCGCAGGGCCGGCGTCGACGCCGAGATCCCCGACTCCGGATGCTGCGGCCTGGCCGGCAACTTCGGCTTCGAACGCGGCCACCACGACGTCTCGATGGCGTGCGCCGAGCGCGTCCTGCTGCCCGCCGTCCGGGCCGCCGGGCCCGACACGCTGATCCTCGCCGACGGCTTCAGCTGCCGGACCCAGATCGACCAGTCCGACACCGGCCGCCGCGCCATGCACCTGGCCGAGGCCCTGGCGCTCGGCCTGCCGGGAGCCACCCCGGCGCCCGCCGACCGCCCCGAGACGGTCGCCGCGCCGCGCCCCGAACTCCACCACGCGGACGGCCGACTGGCCGCCGCGACCGCGACCGCCGCCGCGGCCGCCACGGCCCTCGCCGCGATCCTCGCGACCACCGCCAGGTACCGCACGGGCCGCGGCCGCCGAACGCCGTAACGCGCCGCCCGGACGGCCCAGCACCGGGCGCGCGACCGGCGGGGCCGTGCGCGGACTCGTCCCATGGGAGACGACTCGGAGCGGCCAGGCCGCCACGCAAGGCGCCGGCCCAAGCCGGTACGCGGCCCGCTCGGGGCCGCCCGCAGGGCCAGCCGACGCCTCGAACAACTGGTCGGCCACCCGGTGGACGGCGTCTCGGCCGTCTCGCGCGAGGAGGAGGGCTGACGGGTGGACGTCGACGTCCTCGAAGTGCCCAGGATCCCGGACACGACGAGCCTGCTGGCCACCTACCAGGTCGAACTCGACGAGGACGGGGAGCTCCTGCGCTACCGCGGGGTGCGTCGCTTCCGGCGCGCCGCGCCGACCGAACCCGAGGGCGTCTACTGACGCCCGCAGCGTAAGGAGAGACCCGGCATGACGGTCACCACCACCTACCGCGACGACGTCGCCTGCGTCCCGCGCACCGGCACCCTCTACGGCGTCATCGACATCATCCTCGACCGCGGCATGGTCATCGACGTCTTCCCGCGGGTCTCGCTGGTGGGCATCGAGATCCTCAAGATCGACGTCCGGGTGGTGATCGCCAGCGTCGACACCTATCTGCGCTTCGCCGAGGCGTGCAACCGGATAGACCTCGAGGAGGACAGCCGCTCCCGCACCGTCCCCGAACTCTTCGGCGGCATGGCCGGGGTGAGACACCCGGCCGAGGCGGCGGCCCGCAAGGGGCTGAAGAAGGCCGTGAAACGCAAGGGCCACAAGGCCAAGGAGGCCCTGACCCCCGGTCACCACCGCTCCGTCAAGAAGAAGCTCAAGCACGCCGGGGAGGCCGTCGAGGAGACCGGCGAGCGCGCCACCGAGGGGCTGCGCCGCCAGGCCCGCCGACACGGCCCCGGCCGGGGCTGAGCCATGGCCACCGGAAAGGTCTACGTCTACGGCGTCGTGCACGCCGGCCGCACGCCACCGGCGGACCGCCGGGGCGTCGGCTCCCCGCCGGCCAGGCCGCGGATGCTGCGGGCCGGGCCGCTGGCCGCCGTCGTCAGCACGCCGCCCGAGCGGCTGCTCGCCCGGCGGCGCGACCTGCTGGCGCACCAGGACGTCCTGCTGGCGCTCGCCGCCGAAGGGCCGGTGATCCCCATGCGCTTCGGCGTGGTCGCGCCGGACGCCGAGGCCGTCCGCCGGCGGCTGCGGGAGGACGAGGCCGAACACCTCGCCACCCTCGAACGGCTCGACGGCCGCCTGGAGATGAACCTCAAGGCGTTCCCCGTGGAGGAGGCCATGGCGGACCTCGTCCGCGAGGACCGGACGGTCCGCCGACTGCGGGAGGCGGCCAGGCGCCGCCCCGGCTACGAGGCGAGCGTGCGCCTCGGCGAGGCCGTCGCCGCCGGACTGCGGCGCCGCGCCGCCGAGGCCGCGGCCAGCGCGCTGCGCGAACTGGCCTCGCTCGCCGAGGCCACCGCGCCGGGACCCGAGCTCCCGGAGTGTGTCGGCAACGTCTCGTTCCTGGTCGCGGCCGCCCGCGAACCGGAGTTCAGGGCCACGGCCGAGCGCCGGGCCGCCGAGCTGGGTGACCGGGCCGAGCTGCGGCTCAGCGGCCCGCTGCCCTGCTTCAGCTTCGTGACGCCGCGCCCCGAGACGGCCGGCACCGCCGCGCACCCGCCAGCGGCCGGCGGGCGGTGAGCCACGGATGGGACTGCTCTCCGGGCTGCTGCTCCTCCCGCTGGCCCCGGTACGGGGCGTCCGCTGGCTGACCGACCAGGTGGCCGAGGCCGCCGAGAAGGAGTACTACGACCCGGCGCCGCTGATGGCGCGGCTCGCCGCGCTGCACCGGGCCCTGGACGAGGGGGAGATCGACCAGGCGGAGTTCGAGCGCGAGGAGGAGCCCATCCTCCACCGCATCCAGCGACTCCAGACGGCCGACGAAGGATGGCACACCCGACACGCCGGAGGGCGACGATGAAGGAAACCACCAGAGCCGCCCTCGCGGCGGGCATCGCCAGCGGCTACCTGATGGGCCGCACCAAGAAGGCCAAGGTCGCCCTGGCCGTCGCCGGCTATGTGCTCGGCCGCGGCCTCGGCGGCGGCCGGCACGGCTCGGACTCGGGCTCGGACTCGGGCGAGAAGCAGCACGGCATGCCACAGCTCGGCCAGATGGGCGGACACCTGCTCCAGGCCGGGCGGAACATCGCCGGTCACCGCATCGAAGCGCTCGCGGACGCGCTCCAGGCCCGCAGCGCCGTCCTCGACGGCCACCACGGGCCGGACGGCGGCGAGGAGGAGCACGAGGAGGAGCAGCCGGACACCGGGCGCGCCCAGCGCTCCCGGCAGGGCACCGCCGGCAAGGGCGGCAAGAAGAAGACCACCCAGCAGCGGGCCAAGGCCGGCGCGGCCCGCTCGTCCGGCGGGCGGTGAGCGACATGGCGAGACAGGACCAGGGCAGGGACACCGAGGACCGACAGCCGGACGTCATGGCGGAGAGCCTGGAACGGCTCCGTGAGGAGCTCGGCAGGTTCGCCGGCGCCCAGCTCCACCGGCTCACCGGCGGCGCCAAGGACCGCGCCGGCATGGTGGCCGGGGCCGTCGGCGGCCGGGCCAAGGACGCGGCGGGCTCGGCCGTCGGCAAGGCCAGCGACCGGGTCAAGGAGGCGGCCGACAAGGCGGGCGGCGGCAAGGGCGGCGCCAAGGGCGGCAAGTTCACCAGCATCATCGAGACCCTGGACGTCGGGGTGCCGCTGCGCGCCTGCTACGACTACTGGTGCGAGTACGACCAGTTCTCCGGCTTCATGAAGGGCGTGCAGAGCGTCGACCGCGAGGACGACGACATCACCAGCTCCTGGAAGGCCAAGATCGGGCCCTCCACCCGCGACTGGAAGGCCACCGTCAAGGAACAGGTGCCCGACGACCGCATCGAGTGGACCTCGGAGGGCTCCCGCGGCAGCACCCGCGGCGTGGTCTCCTTCCACGAGCTGGCGCCCAGCCTCACCAGGATCGTGGTGGTCGTCCAGTACTACCCGGCCGGCTTCTTCGAGAAGACCGCCAACCTCTGGCGTGCCCAGGGCCGCCGGCTGCGCCTCGACCTCAAGCACTTCCAGCGCTACGTCACGCTGGAGGCCGAGGAGGAGGCCGAGGGCTGGCGCGGCGAGATCCGCGAGGGCGAGGTCGTGCGCAGCCACGAGGAGGGCCTGGCCGACGACGAGGAGGACGAGGACGAGGAGTTCGAGGACGAGGAGGACGAGGGCGAGGACGAGGAAGAGGGCGACGAGGAGGACGGCGAGGAGGACGGCGAGGACGAGGGCGGCGGCAAGCCGCGGGGCGGGCGGAGACGCAGATGAGCCGGATCCCGCAGCCGCTGGAGAACTACGAGCCGCTCGAGCCCTATCCGCCGCGGACCGCCAACCTCGCCGACATCCTGGAACGCGTCCTGGACAAGGGCATCGTCATCGCCGGCGACATCAAGATCGACCTGCTGGACATCGAGCTGCTGACCGTGCGCCTGCGGCTGTTCGTCTCCTCCGTGGACACCGCGAAGCGGGCCGGCATCAACTGGTGGGAGACCGAGCCCTCGCTCTCCACCCGCGCCGCCCACGACGCGCTGGCCGAGGAGAACCGGCTGCTGCGCGAACAACTCGCCGCCCTGGAGGAGAAGGAGCACCACAAGCGATGACCCCGCCCCCGAGCACTGTCGAGACCGCCGTCGCCACCTGCGTCTTCGCCGTCTGCCCGGGCGACGCCCGGCCCCCGCTCGACGGACTGCCGGGGCACCGGGACGCCGTCGGCCGGGTCCGGCTGGTCGCCGCCGGGCCGCTGGCCGCCGTCGTGCAGGACCTGCCGGCCGCCGACTACGCCGAGGCGGCGCTGCGCGACCGGCTCGGCGACCGCGCCTTCGTCGAGCGGTGCGCCACCGACCACCACCGGGTGGTGGCGGCCGTGGCCGGGTCCTGCCCGGTGGTGCCGCTGCCGCTCGCCACCCTCTACCAGGGCGAGGAGCGCGCCCGCCGGGCGATCGCCGGCGAGGCCCCGCGCTTCCTCGCCGCCCTCGACCGGGTCGCGGGCCGCGCCGAGTGGGGCGTCAAGGTCCTCTCGACCGGCGCCGCCCGGCCGGCCGAGGAGCCGGCCGGGGCCCCGCTCACCGGCCGCGCCTACCTGGACCGGATCAGGGGCCGGCAGCAGGACCGCGAGGAGCGCGGGAACGCGGCCGCCGAGGCGGCCGAGCGGGTGGACGCGGCGCTCCGCCCCATCGCCGCCGCCGCCCGCCGGCTCCGCCCGCACGAGCCGGCGCCGGGCCGGCCGCACCGCCAACTGCTCAACGCCACCTACCTGGTGGACCACGACCGGGCCGCCGAGCTGGCCGCCGCCGTCGCCGCGCTGCGCGCCGCCCCCGACCTCGCCGACCGGGTGACGGTGGAGCTCACCGGGCCCTGGGCCCCCTACTCCTTCGCGGGCCTCGACGAGGGCGGGGAGCGGTGACCGCCACCACCGAGCCGGTCCCCTGGCACGGCGAGGACCTCCGCCACGGGCCCCTCGGCGTGCCGCTGGTCGACCTGCTCGACCGGGTGCTCGCCACCGGCGTGGTGATCAGCGGCGACCTGGTGATCGCCATCGCCGAGGTGCCGCTGGTCAGGCTCTCGCTGCACGCCCTGCTCTCCTCCGTCAACGAGCGGGTGCCGGCGCCCTGGGCCGACGGCGGGCCGCTGTGACCGCCGGCCGCCTGGACCTGGACGCCGACACCGTCGGCCGGGACCTGGTCGCCCTGGTGCTCACCGTCGTCGAGCTGCTGCGCCAGCTGATGGAACGCCAGGCCGTGCGCCGGGTCGACTCGGGCGAGCTGACGGAGGAGCAGACCGAGCGGATCGGCACCACCCTGATGCTGCTCGACCGCGCGATGGGGGAGCTGCGCGAGCGGTACGGGCTGCGGCCCGAGGACCTCAACCTGGACCTCGGGCCGCTCGGCACCCTGCTGCCCAGGGACTGACCGGGTTCAGCGGGGCCGGCTGGGCCGGTGGGCCGCCGCGTCGATGGCGTCCCTGGTCCGGTCGACCAGCGAGGCGAAGGGCCCGAGCGCCCACTGCGCCGCCGGCTTGCCGGCCGTCGACGGGTGCGGGTGGGTGGGCGCGACCTTCTCGGCCGCCCGCAGCTTCAGGCCCATGTCCTCCAGCTCCGCGGGGGTGCGCCCGGCCCGCACGGTCGGGAACTCCTCCCGCTCCTCGTGCTCGGCGTGCCGCAGCACCGACTGCTCGAACTCCAGGAAGGTCCGGTCGAAGTCGGGGCTGTCGACGTCCAGCCGCTCCAGCATCACCAGCACCCGGTTGGCGGCCTCCTCCTCCCGGTTCCGCGCGTCCGCCTCCAGCGGGCCCGCGGTCTCCTTGGCGACCGGCCGCAGGATCATCTCCTCGGCCGTCTCGTGCACCGCCAGCAGCGCCCGCAACTCGTCGAACGCCTGCTGCCGGTGGACGCCGCTCACGGACTTGACCTCGGTGAACAGCTCACGGATGCGCGCGTGCTGGTCGAGCAGGATGCGGATCACGTCGTCTTCCGGGTGCGCGGGGGCGGTCATGGCGTACCTCCTTCTCGGATCGCCTTCTCAGCGGTCTGCTCAGCGGGGCAGTTGGGGGAGGATCTTGGTGCGGTAGAGGTCGAAGAAGCCCTCCATGTCGGGGCCGATCTGGTTGACGTAGACGTGGTCGAAGCCGGCGTCGTGGCAGGCGGTGAGGGACCTGACGTGCTCCTCGGGGTCGTCGCCGAGCGGCATCGGGCCGTTCCGCACGTGCTCCTCGGTGACCAGCGTGCTGGCCTGCTCGAAGTGCCTGGGCTCGGGCAGCACCGCGGCCAGCTCGCCGGGCAGGAACATGTTGGGCCAGCGCTCCAGCACGGTGCGGGCCGCGTTGTCCTGGTCCGTGTCGTAGCAGACCTTGATCCCGCAGGACGCCGGCTTGTCGCCGCCGCCGTTCTCGCGGAAGCGGCGCAGCAGTTCGGCCTCGGGGCCCATGGTGACGAAGCCGTCGCCGACCCGGGCCGCCAGGTCGGTGGCGGCCGGCGCGAAGCCGGAGACGTCGATCGGCACCGGCTCGTCGGGCACGGTGTAGAGGCGGGCGTTCTCCACCGTGTAGTAGCGGCCGCGGTGGCTCACCCGCTCGCCGGTCAGCAGCCGCCTGATGATCTCCAGGGACTCCTCCAGCATCTCGAGCCGCACCGGAGCCTCGGGCCAGGCGGTGCCCAGGATGTGCTCGTTGAGCGCCTCGCCGCTGCCGACGCCGAACCGGAAGCGGCCCTGGTGCAGCACGGCGCTGGTGGCCACGGCCTGGGCGACGACGGCCGGGTGGGTCCTGATGGTGGGGCAGGTGACGGCGGTCTCCACCGGCAGCGAGGTCGCCTCGGCGAGGGCGCCGATGGTGGACCAGACGAACGGGCTCTGGCCCTGGGCGTCGAGCCAGGGGTGGTAGTGGTCGGAGATCCACAGCGAGTCGAAGCCCGCGTGCTCCGCCATCCGGGCCTGCTCCACGAGTTCGCGCGGGCCGTGGTCCTCGCTGGCCAGGAAGTAGCCGTACGTGGTCATGACTGGGACACCTCGTTCCCGTTCCTTGTTCCCGTTCCTTGTTCGTGTGGTGTGTCGCTCGCTCGGGGGTGGCCGCTCAGGGGCGGCGGCCGACGCCGGTGGCGAGCTCCTGCAACCGGCCGCCGGGCAGGTCGGGTTCGAGCGGCGGGGTGTGCGCGCCCGTCCGGTGGCGCAGCCCGTGGATCAGGTCGCGCAGCGCGTCCTCGGCGCCGAACCTGGGGCGCCAGCCCAGCTCGTCCGCGGCCCGCGAGCAGTCCATCAGCGGCAGCCGCAGCAGGGCGTCGAGGAGCTGCGGCGGCACGGGGGCCAGCCGGCCGCGGTAGGCGGCGGCCAGCGCGCCGCGCAGCACGGTCCTGGGCAGCCGGACCGGCCGGGCGTCGAGGAGCCGACCGAGCATGGCCGGGTCCACCACCGGGTCCGCGGCCAGGTTGAACGCGCCGCGCACCGGCTTGGTGAGCGCCCGCCGGTAGGCGTCCGCGGCGTCGCCGGTGCGCAGCACCTGGAACCGCAGTCCCGGCAGGTCGGGGACGACCGGGCTCAGCTCGGGCCGCACCATGGGCGCGAAGAGCAGCGGGCCGATGAACAACCGCCGCTGCTCGGCCGCCGACTCGCGGGAGAACAGGAAGCCGGGCCGCATCCGCACCACGCGGGTGTCGGGCGACCTGAGCTCGAAGGTGTCGAGCAGCCGCTCGACATACGCCTTCTCCCGGCTGTAGGCGGACCCCGGCCAGCCGTGCGTCGGCCAGCTCTCGTCCACGGCCCGGTCCTTGGGTCCCGGCGAGTACGCGGCCAGCGAGGAGGCGACCACCAGCGTCGGCACCCCGGCCGCGGCCACCGCGTCGAGCACCCGGGTGGTGCCCAGCACGTTGGCCCGCCAGGTCAGCGCCGGATCGCGGGCCGGCTGCAGCATCCAGGCCAGGTGCACCACGGCGTCCGCGCCACGGAAGCACTCGGTCAGCTCGACCGCGGACCGCTCGGTGCGCAGGTCGACCGAGTCCCAGGAGGTCTTGGCCACCGTCCAGTCGGGCGTTCGTCTGGCGAGCCCCAACACGGAGGTCACGGCCGGATCTCCGGCCAGGGCACGGACCAGGGCGCTCCCGACGTTGCCGGTCGCGCCCACCACCACGACGCGCATGCCTTCTCATCCCTTCGGGGCTGGGCGGCGGGGACGCCCCGGGTACCCGGGACGCGGCGCCGTCACACCAGGCCCACCACCAGCCGCGCGAGGGCGGCGAGGCCACCGTCGTTCGGCGGCGGTCGCGGGCCGGGTGCCTTCGCTCGCCTGCCTAGCGACGCTAGTCTCGTGCCATGTCGGTACAGGAACGCAGGGAACGTGACCGCGCCCACCGCCACCAGCTGATCGTCGCCACCGCGCGCGAGCTCGCCGAGACCCAGGGCTGGGAGGCCGTCACCACGCGCCGGCTCGCCGAGCGCATCGAGTACAGCCAGCCCGTGCTCTACAGCCACTTCAGCGGCAAGCGCGAGATCGTCGGGGCCGTGGCCCTCGAAGGCGCCACCGAGCTCGCCGCGGCGCTCACCCACGCCGTGGCCGACGTCCCCCGGGGCCCGGCCGCGGTCGCCGCCCTGGCCCGCGCCTACGTCGACTTCGCCGAGCGCAACCCCGCCCTCTACGACGCGTTGTTCCTGCTGGACACGGGCCTGCTCTTCGCCGACGCCGCCTCGCCGGCGCCGCTGCGTGACGCGTTCCAGGCGCTGCTCGACCCGCTCGCCGACGTGCTGGGCGAGGACGCCGACCCTGACCGCTTCGCCGAGGTCTTCTGGTCGGCCCTGCACGGCCTGGTCGCCCTCACCCGCTCCGGCCGCCTCCCCAGGGAGGCGGCCGACCGCCGCCTCGACCTCCTGGTGGCCCGCTTCGCCGGCGGCTGAGGGCTCAGGCCGACTCGCGCACCAGCAGGCTGGTGTCGCAGATGACCGGCGCGTCGGCCGCCGGCGCGCCGGTCATCCGGTCGAGCAGCAGCTCGATCATCCGCCGGCCCATCGCCGCCGTGGGCTGGTGCACCGTGGTGAGCGCCGGCTGCGCGTGCGAGGTCACCACCGCGTCCTCGAACCCCACCACCGCCACGTCCTGCGGCACCCGCAGGCCCCGCTCCTGAAGCGCCCACAGGGCACCGAGCGCCATGTTGTCCGAGGCGGCGAACACCGCGTCGAGCGTCGGGTAGGAGTCCAGCAGCCGACGCATCGCCACCATGCCGCCCGAGACGCTGAAGTCGCCGTAGGTCACCAGCTCGGGACGGCCGGCCAGCGCCTCCCGGTAGCCGGCGAGCCGGTCGATGCCCGCCGTGGTGTCCTGCGGGCCCGCGATGGTGGCGACGCGGTGCCGGCCCCGGCCGATCAGGTACTCGGTGGCGCGCCGGGCGCCGGCCAGGTTGTCCGCGTCCACATAGCTCGTCGGCACCACGTCGAGCCCGCACGGCCGGCCGCCGAGCACGGTGGGCACCCCGTGGCTCTCCAACAGGGCGGGAAGCGGGTCCTCGCACACCAGGGAGATCATCAACACGCCGTCCACCCGCTGCGCGCGCAGCTGGTCGACCAGGTCGGCGCGCTCGGCCGGCGACTGCGTGAGCCGCAGCGTCAGCGCGAGACCCGCCGCCTCGGCGGCCGCCCCGATGCCGCCCACGATCTGGCCGAAGTACGGCTGCTCGAACCGCCGCTCGTCCGTCTCGCACATGACCAGCGCCACGGTGCGGGTGCGGTGCGCGGCCAATGCGCTGGCGGCGCGGTTCGGCACGTAGCCGAGCTCGTCGATCGCCCGGAGCACCGCCCCGCGTGCCCGCTCGCTCACCGCGCCCGAGTCGTTGATCACCCGGGAGACGGTGCCCCGGCCCACCCCGGCCCGGGCGGCGACCTGCTCGATGGTGGGGCGACGGTTGTTCATCGGACGAAAGTACCGGACAAGTGCCGTGCCGGCGGTGCGGGGGCCGGGGTACGCTGCCCCCGTTCGTGTTCGCTCGGAAGTGAGAACCGGGGAGGTGAGGTTGATGACCGCGCTCAGGGCCACCGCGTTCCGCGCCCGGGTCTCCCTCACGTCCCGGCGCGTGGCCTGACCCGCCCCGTCCCGCCTCGCCGGGAGCGTGAGCTCGCGAGGCGTCCAGACACACCTTCTCCGGAACGGATTCTCATCTGCCATGGGCAACACCTGGATCACGCGCGCCGAGACCGGCGCCGACCGCTCCGCCATCCGTGAGATCGACCTCGCCGCCTTCCCCACGGCGCTCGAGGCCGATCTCGTCGACGCCCTGCGCGCCGACCGGAGCGCCTGGCTCGAAGGGCTCTCCCTCGTCGTCGCGGACGAGCGCGGCGAGCTCGTCGGCCACGCCCTGCTGACCCGCTGTCACATCGACGAAGCCCCGGCCCTGTGCCTGGGCCCGGTCGCCGTCCGGCCGGGACGGCAGAACGCCGGCGCCGGAACCGCGGCCGTCCGCGCCGCGCTGCGGGCCGCCGAGGACCTCGGCGAGCACCATGTCGTCGTCCTCGGACACCCGACCTACTACCCCAGGTTCGGTTTCACGCGCGCCTCCGGGCACGGCATCGGCGTGACCTTCGACGTCCCCGACGAGGCCCTGATGGCCCTCACCCTGGACGCCGACCACCCGCTGCCCGGCGGCACCGTGCGCTACCCGGCGGCGTTCGGCGTCTGACCTCCGTGGCCGCGCGGGGGCGCGCCGGGCCGGGCCCGCGTGTCGTCCCCGCGCGGCGGGAGCGGAGAGGAGAGGGGAGGGGCTTTTCACCCCGACGGTGGAGCGCCTCGCGTCCGTGTGGCGCCCCCGGCAGGACTCGAACCTGCGGCCAAGCGCTTAGAAGGCGCCTGCTCTATCCACTGAGCTACGGGGGCCGGTCTTCGGTCATGGCGCGGGACGGAGCCCCCTGGTGACCTCGCCGTGGCACAGGATATGGCCTTGAGGGGTTCGTCCCTGTTGCTTCACGGCAACACCGTGGTGTGGAGATTGAGTGAAGCAGCCCTGATAATCGCAGGCGAGTGCGAGCCGCGCAGCGTTTTTGGGGGCCCTGGGGAGGGGTGTTGCCTAGTCGTTATGCCGGGGGGTGGGGGCTGCTGCCCGGAATGAGGCGCGTTCGGTGGAATATGCTTTGGAAATAGCTTGAAATTGGGCATTCTGCGCATGTGGCGATCTTGGACGCACGGCCCGAACTGCTGGACGCGCTCACCGTACTGCGGGAGCGTCTCGCTGCCGCGCGCTTCCCACTGGAGTTGCCGGGCGCCGAGCGCGCCCGGCGGTCGCGGGGGGAGCTGCTCGCCCAGCTCGACGGATATCTGCTGCCCCGGCTGCGCAGCCCGAAGGCGCCGCTGCTCGCGGTCATCGGGGGCTCCACCGGGGCCGGGAAGTCGACGCTGGTCAACTCGCTGGTCGGGCGCCATGTCACCGAGGCCGGGGTGCTGCGCCCCACCACCCGCACCCCGGTGCTCGTCTGCCACCCCGACGACCAGCACTGGTTCGGCGACCAGCGGGTGCTGCCGCGCCTCGACCGGGTGGTGGCCCAGCGTCAGGAGGGCGAGGGCGAGGCGTCGGCCGCGCTGGCCGTCCACGCCACCAGGGCCGTGCCCGCCGGAATCGCCCTGCTCGACGCGCCCGACATCGACTCCCTGGTCGCCGAGAACCGCGACCTCGCCGCCGAGCTGATCTGCGCCGCCGACGTCTGGGTGCTCGTCACCACCGCCTCCCGCTACGCCGACGCGCTGCCCTGGAACCTGCTGCGCAGCGCCCGCGAGTACGACGTCACGCTGGCCACCGTCCTCGACCGGGTGCCGCACCAGATCGCCGCCGAGGTCTCCCGGCACTACGACGCGATGCTCGAAAGGGCCGGGCTCGGCGGCGTGCCCCGGTTCACCGTGCCCGAGCTGCCCGAGTCGGCCCGCGGCGGTTCAGGACTGCTGCCCGCCACCGCCGTCGCCGCGCTCCGCGAGTGGCTGTTCCGCCGCGCCCACGACGGCGACGCGCGGCAGCGGGCCGCGGCCCGCACCGCCGCCGGCGCCCTCGCCTCGCTGCGCGCCCGCGTCGGCGCGCTCGCCGGCGCCTGCGCCGCCCAGCACGCCACCGCCGTCCGCCTCGACCAGCGGCTCGCCGGCGCCTACGCCGAGGCCGGCCGCCGGGTGCACGACTGCCTGGCCGGCGGCGGGCTGCTCACCGGTCAGGCACGCGCCCACTGGCTGTCCTTCCCGCACGACGCCAGCCCCGACGAGCTGCTCGACTCGCTGACCCGGGCGCTGGCCGGGCTGCTCGTCGAGGCCGTGTCGGCCGCCGACGAGCGCGTCGAGGACGCCTGGGCGAAGGAGCCGGGGGCGCCGGCCGGCGGCGTCGACGGAGCCGAGGCGGTGCGGGAACGTATCGGCATCCAGGTCCGCCGACTGCGGCGCTGCCTGGAGGAGTTGGCCGAGGAGGCCTGCGCGGCCGTCGGGCTCCGCCCCGACCAGGGCGGCAGCGGCCGCTCGATGGTCGGGGCCGAGACGGAGATCGCCGCGCTGCTCGCCGCCGCGCTGCTCGGCGGCAAGGGCGGCACGGTCGCCCGGCAGGCCCTCTCCAGCTCGCTCGGCACCCGCGTCGCGGCCCGGCTGACCGAGCAGGGCGACCGGGAGGTCAGGGGCTGCGTGGGCCGGGTGCTCGACGGCGAGCGGGACCGCCGCGGCGCGCCCCTGCACGACCTGGAGATCAGCCCGACCCCCCAGGTCGAGCTCGTCGCCGCGCTGTCCCTGGTGCACGGCTGGCACAGCGGTACGGCGGTGTCCAGACGAGCGGGACCCGAACCAGCCCGAGAGGCAGGAGAAGTCCGGTGACCGAGAGCATGACCATCACCCGCACCCGGCGGGACACCACCGAGGAACCGCGGCCCGACCCCCAGCACGAGCCCGCGGGCCCCCAGGGGCCAGCGGAGGAGGGGACCCTGCGCCGGCGGCTCGGCGCGCTGCGCGAGCTGATCGGGCTCTCCCGCACCCGCCTCGCCGAGGCGGACCTCGCCGAGGCCGGCCGGCTGCTCGACGAGGCCGCCGCCCGCGACAAGCTGCCGCGCGCCTACACCGTGGTCGCCATCGCCGGCGCCACCGGCACCGGCAAGTCCACCCTGTTCAACGCCCTGGCCGGGGCCCAGCTCTCCGAGACCGGGGTGCGCCGCCCCACCACCGCCACCGCCGTCTCCTGCGCCTGGGAGGCCGGCCGCGAGCAGAACCCCGACGGGCTCCTCGAACGGCTCGGCGTGCCCGCCAGGGCCCGCCGCCGCGCCCACGTCCTCGACCCCGGGCTGCGCGGCCTGGTCCTGCTCGACCTCCCCGACTACGACTCCGTCGACGTCAGCCACCGCGAACAGGTGGACCGGCTGCTCGGCCTGGTGGACGCCGTCATCTGGGTGGTCGACCCCGAGAAGTACGCCGACACCCTGCTGCACGAGCGCTACCTGCGGGCCTTCGCCGGCCACGCCGACGTCAGCCTGATCGTCCTCAACCAGATCGACCGGCTGCCGACCGACGCCGTCGACGCCGTCCTCGACGACCTGCGCCGGCTGCTCGACGAGCGCGGCGTGGCCCTCGGCGAACACGGCGAGCCGGGCGCCGGGGTCCTCGCCGTCTCCGCGCTCACCGGCGACGGCGTCGCCGAACTGCGCCAGACCGTCGGCGAGCTGGCCGCCTCCCGCACCGCGGCCACCCGCCGGCTCTCCGCCGACGTGGACGGCGTCGCCCGCCGGCTCGGCCCGAAGTACGTCGCGGACGGCTCCGAGGCCCCGGCCGGCCTCACCCCGCACGCCAGGGAGGAGTTCGAGGACCGGCTCGCCGCCGCCGTCGGCGCGGCGGCCGCCGGCCAGGCCGCCGAACGCGGCTGGCTGCGCCGCGCCGACCGGGCCTGCGGCACCCCCTGGGCGCAGCTGCTGCGCCGCCTCGCCGCCCGGCAGGCCGAGCGGCGCGGCGAGCCGCCGGCGCTCGCCGCCCAGCGGCTGCGCGCCGCCGGCACCCGCACGGTGGCCACGGCCGTCGTCGAACAGGCGGTGCGGCAGCTGGCCGACGAGGCGACCGAGGGGCTGCCCGAGCCGTGGAGCAGGGCGGTGAAGGACGCCGCCCGGCGGGGCGCCGAGCGGCTGCCCGACGACCTGGAACGCACCCTCGAACAGCAGTCGACCGAGCCGCTGCCCAAGCCCCGCTGGTGGTCCGTCGCCGCCATCGGCCAGGCGGTGCTGCTCGCGGCCCAACTCCTGGGCGTCTGCTGGGTGGTGGCCGCCGTCGCCGGCCAACCCGTGGTGGGCCGCTGGCTGCCGCTCGCGCTGCTGCTCTGCGGTTCCCTCGGCGGCCCGCTGCTCGCCTGGGCCTGCCGGATCTCCGCCCGCGGCCCGGCCAGGTCCTACGGGCAGCAGGAGGAGTGGCGGCTGCGCCGCCTTGCCGCCGACCGCGGCCACAGCCAGGTGCTCGAACCGGTGGCCGCGGAGCTGATGCGCTACCGCGAGGTCAGGGAGCGGTTCGTGGTGGTCGCCTCACCCACCGGGGGCGTCGAACTCCCGTCACTGGCTTCGCTGTCCGCGTTGTCCCCGGCTGCGCCAACCGTCCGTGATCCGAGGTAACGATTCGACCTCGGAATGTGTAACTCCTCGTTCTCGTGGGGACATTGCCGAACTCCCCTCTCTACGATCCCCGTACGCACGGGGATGTTGATGTGCGCGCCGCCTCACGTTGCGGCTGCGCCCTGTGATCTCGTGGAGGGGACACACACCATGATTCTTGCGCGCAAGCGGGCCACTGCCCGCCTTGCGGCCACCGCGATCGCCACCAGCCTGATGGCTGCGGGGGCGTTCGCGACCGCGGGCACGGCCGCCGCGGAGGAGAACCCGCACAACGGCGGTGCCACCGCCACGCTCGGCGGTCTTGACCGGGACGCTTCCGGCCCCATCGCCGTCACCCACGAGGGTGAGACGGACACGTACCGGGGTGGTCTGTTCACCCTGCAGGCCGACGACGGCGGCACGCTCCAGACGTACTGCATCGACTTCACCACCGCCACGGCGTCCAACGCCCGGTACCGGGAGGTCGGGTGGAGTGAGTCCCGGCTGCACAACAACCCCGACGCGGGCCGGATCCAGTGGATCCTGCAGAACTCCTACCCGGTCGTCGACAGCCTGGCGCTGGCCGAGCAGGCCGGCGTCGAGTCGCTGACCGACGCGGAGGCCGGCGCCGGCACCCAGGCCGCGATCTGGGAGTTCTCCGACGGCGTCGAGGCGGAGCCGGAGAGCGAGAACGCCGCGGCCCTCGCCGACTGGCTGACCGAGAACGCCGAGGAGGCCGCCGAGCCGGGCGCGTCCCTGACCCTCACCCCGAACCAGGTGTCAGGACAGCCCGGCAACCGCCTGGGCCCGATCACGGTCGACACCACCGCCGACGCGGTCTCCGTCGCCCCGGACCCGGCCGCGGCCGAGCAGGGCGTGACCATCACCGACGGCGCCGGCAACGTCATCACCGAGGACGACCCGGTCACCGACGGCACCGAGCTCTTCTTCGACGTGCCGGCGGACGCCGAGGACGGCAGCGCCTCGCTGACCGCCACCGCCACCTCCCAGGTGCCGATCGGCCGCGCCTTCACCGGCATCGACGTGCGCACCCAGACCATGATCCTGGCCGGCTCCTCGGAGTCCTCGGTCAGCGCGGGCGCCAGCGCCAACTGGGCCGCCCCCGGCACCCCGGCCGTCGCGGTCGACGCCGAGGAGATCTGCGCCGAGGGTGGCGTCCAGGTCACCGTCACCAACACCGGTGACGTGCCGTTCGAGTTCGAGCTGAACGGCGAGACGGTGACGGTCGCCCCGGGCACCCCCGAGCCCATCCTCGTCCCGGTCGAGAACGGCCAGGAGTACGACATCACCATCGCCAACCCGATCGAGGGCGAGGAGGACTTCCGGTTCACCGGCGTCCTCGACTGCGCCCCCGGCGGCGGCGAGGCCCCGACCCCGATCGACGAGGAGAACGAGCCGGCCCCGGCCAGCACCGGCGGTGGCGACACCGACGAGCCTGACCTGGCCGCGACTGGTTCCGACAGCAACGTCGGCATGATCACCGGCATCGCCGTGGCGCTGCTGGTCGTCGGTGGCGCGGGCGTGTTCTTCATGCGCCGTCGCACCGCCTCCGCCGGCTCGGACAGCTGAGCACAGCGGTAGCACCGACGCACAGAGCGTGAGGGGCGGGCCCGTCAGGGCCCGCCCCTTCGTGCTGCCCCGGCCGGGCGGGGCCGATTCCGGTTTTCGCCGTGGCAGGGACATGCGGCAGGATGGACTCCTCCGCACCCACTGCCCACTGATCTGACCCGCCGGACGGTTTCTCTTGGCTGAGTACATCTACACCATGCGCAAGGCGCGCAAGGCGCACGGCGACAAGGTGATCCTTGACGACGTCTCCCTGAGCTTCCTGCCCGGGGCGAAGATCGGTGTCGTGGGCCCCAACGGCGCCGGCAAGTCGACCGTCCTGAAGATCATGGCCGGCCTGGAGCAGCCCTCCAACGGCGACGCGTTCCTCGCGCCCGGCGCCACCGTCGGCATCCTGCTCCAGGAGCCGCCGCTCGACGAGTCGAAGACCGTGCTGGAGAACGTCCAGCAGGGCGTGGCCGCGACCAAGGCCAAGCTCGACCGGTTCAACGAGATCGCCGAGCAGATGGCGACCGAGTACACCGACGAGCTCGGCGAGGAGATGGGCAAGCTCCAGGAGCAGCTGGACCACGCGGGCGCCTGGGACCTGGACGCCCAGCTGGAGCAGGCCATGGACGCCCTGGGCTGCCCCCCGGGCGACTGGCAGGTCACCAACCTCTCCGGCGGCGAGAAGCGCCGGGTGGCGCTCTGCAAGCTGCTGCTGCAGCAGCCCGACCTGCTGCTGCTCGACGAGCCCACCAACCACCTGGACGCCGAGTCCGTGCAGTGGCTGGAGCAGCACCTCGCCAAGTACCCGGGCACCGTGGTCGCCATCACCCACGACCGGTACTTCCTGGACAACGTGGCCGAGTGGATCATGGAGCTGGACCGCGGCCGTGCCTTCGGCTACGAGGGCAACTACTCCAAGTACCTGGAGACCAAGCAGGCCCGCCTCAAGGTCGAGGGCCAGCGGGACGCCAAGCGCGCCAAGCGGCTCAAGGAGGAGCTGGAGTGGGTGCGCTCCAACGCCAAGGGCCGGCAGGCGAAGTCCCGCGCCCGCCTCCAGCGGTACGAGGAGATGGCGGCGGAGGCCGAGAAGACCAGGAAGCTGGACTTCGAGGAGATCCAGATCCCGCCGGGCCCGCGCCTGGGCAACGTGGTGGTCGAGGTCGAGGACCTGCACAAGGCGTTCGGTGAGAAGGTGCTGGTCGACGGCCTCTCCTTCACCCTCCCGCGGAACGGCATCGTCGGCGTCATCGGCCCCAACGGCGCCGGCAAGACGACCCTGTTCAAGATGATCCTGGGCCTGGAGCCGGTCGACTCCGGCGACGTCAGGGTCGGCGAGACCGTCAAGATCTCCTACGTCGACCAGAGCCGGGCCAACATCGACCCGAAGAAGACGCTGTGGGAGGTCGTCTCCGACGGCCTGGACCACATCAACGTCGGCCAGGTCGAGATGCCGTCCCGCGCCTATGTCAGCGCCTTCGGCTTCAAGGGCCCGGACCAGCAGAAGCCGGCCGGCGTGCTCTCCGGCGGCGAGCGCAACCGGCTCAACCTGGCGCTCACCCTCAAGCAGGGCGGCAACCTGCTGCTCCTCGACGAGCCGACCAACGACCTCGACGTGGAGACGCTCTCCTCCCTGGAGAACGCGCTGCTCGACTTCCCCGGCTGCGCCGTGGTCGTCTCCCACGACCGCTGGTTCCTCGACCGCGTCGCCACCCACATCCTGGCGTACGAGGGCGACTCCACCTGGTTCTGGTACGAGGGCAACTTCGAGTCGTACGAGAAGAACAAGATCTCCCGGCTCGGCCCGGAGGCCACGCGCCCCCACCGGACCTCCTACAAGAAGCTGACCCGGGGCTGACGCCGTGCGGCATGTGTACCTGTGCCCGCTGCGCTGGTCCGACATGGACGCGTTCGGGCACATCAACAACGTGGTCTACCTGCGCTACCTCGAAGAGGCCAGGATCGACTTCATGTTCCGGCTCGCCCGGCAGGCCGACTCCGGCGCCTTCACCGGCGGTTCGGTGGTGGCGCGGCACGAGATCGACTACCTGAAGCCGATGGTGCACCGGCACGAGCCGGTCACCATCGAGACCTGGGTGGCCAGGCTCGGCGGCGCCTCCGTCACCGTCGCCTACGAGATCAGGGACGCCGAGACGGTCTACGCCCGCGCCGCGACCGTCGTCGTCCCGTACCGCCTGGAGGACTCCCGGCCGCGCCGGCTGACCGCCGAGGAGCGGGAGTTCCTGAGCAAGTACCAGGACGACGGGGCGGGCGGCCTGGTGGAGGGCTCGACCGCGGCATGAGCGCATCGGCGCGGCTGGCCCTCGCGGAGCCGGGGGAGGCCGGGGAGTTCGCCGCCTACCTGGAGCGGCAGCTGCGCTGGGACCGGGCGGCCGCCGCCCGGCTCCAGGCGGACGGCGCCGTGGTCTCCGTCTTCACCAGGCCGGCCAGGTTCGACGTGCTCGCCGTCCGCGCCTTTCGGCTGCGCGAGCCGGCGACGCTCGACGTCACCGTCTCCGCCGGCGAGCTGCTGGAGTCGGTCGACGCCGACGCCGACGCGATGACGGTGCCGGCGGCGGTGACCGGCCCCTCCTGGGCCGGGGTGCTGCCGCCGCGCGGCGTCTGGCGGCCCGAGTCCGAGCTGCCCGTGGGGCGGGTGCGGAACGAGGCGGCGGCCGTCGTCTCCGAGTTCCGCACCCGGCGGGAGGCGCTGACACCGGGCGAGGCCACCCGCGAGGCGCTGGACGCGCTGGCCGAGGAGATCTGGTCCCGGTCGCTGCCCGGCACCCCGCTGCCGCTGCGCGCCGTGCACGCCGCGCACGCGCTCGGCATGCTGCGCGCCACCACCCCGGTCGCGGTGCTCAGCAAGGGGGCGTGGCTGCGGCTGCGCACCTTCCTCGGCTCCATCGCGGTGCGCCGCGGTGGCGGCGGGCCGGGGCTCAGCGTGACGCCGCTGTAGGCACCGCGCGCCCTACCGCCAGGTCGCGGTGTCGGGGTCGATGCCGTGGGCGCGGGCGCTGGCGTCGACGATCCGCCGGAACCAGGTGGCGAGGCCGGGGCGGATGCCGTCGTAGTGGGCGGCGAACCCCGGATCGGCCTCGTACATGCGGCCCAGACAGACCTGCATCTCCCTGGTGAGCGGAAAGTACGAGGCGAACACCTCGCGGTGCCGCTCGACGAGCCCGTTCGCCTCCGGGCTGCCGGGTGCGACGCCGGCGTCCATCGCCTCCCCGAGGGCGCGGTCGAGGTCGGTGACGGCGGCGGCGACGGCCTGCCACTCCTCGGGACCGCGAGCGGCCGAGCGTTCGACGTACTGCAGCCACTGCGTGGTCTCCCCGTAGCGCTGACGGGCCTGGGCGGGCCAGTCCGGGTTCCACCCCGGGCCGAGGACCTCGGCCTGCTCCTCGACGGTCAGCAGCAGGCCGCGCTCGTGGGCGTCGATCATCCGGTCGAGACCGGCGCCGAGCCGCTGGAGACGGTCGATCCGCTCGGCGACCTGGGCGCGCTGCGCGCGCAGCGCGCCGGGCACGTCCGCGGTCGGGTCGTCCAGGACGGCCCGGATCCGGTCCAGGCCGAGACCGATCTCCCGGTAGACGACGACGCGGTGCAGGCGTTCCAGATCGGCGGCGGTGTAGAGCCGGTATCCGGCGGCCGTGCGCAGCGACGGCCGGGCCAGACCGATCTCGTCCCAGTGGTGCAGCGCGCGGACGGTCACGCCAAGACGGGTCGAGACCTGCCCGACGGTCAGGCCGTCGGCCTCGGCCTCGGCCTCGGCCTCGGCCTCGGCCTCGGCGTCGGCGTCGGTGTCGGTGTCGGTGTCGTCAGGCATGCTCCTCATTGTCGTCGTGGCCGAGGCCAGGTGGGGTGATCCCGACGGCCGCCAGGTCCCTGGCCTCCTGGCTGGCCGGGTCGAAGGGCCTCGCCGCGGTGAACACGATCCGTGCGTTCTCGGGGGTGATCACCGCCACGTCCCGGGTGGACCAGGGGGTGTCCCGGGGCCCCTCGACCGAGTCCGGGCGGATCGCGCGGCACGCCTCGACGAGGGGGTCGAGCTGGCTGAGCACGCACGCGAAGCTGAGGCTGATCGCCGGCGGCCGCTCCGGAACGCTCTCGGCCGGGACGAGGAGCACGTCCTGGAAGGCCCACCGGCGCAGGTGCACGACCCCGCCGGGGATGCTGAACAGTTCGAAGAACCCGAGCCCACGGGTCCAGAAGTCCACCGACGCCGCCAGATCGTTCGTGGGGATGGTCGCGAAGGCGGGCATTCCGTAGATGCCGCGGAACGGCTCCGGTAGCACCGCGTCCGGTCCTGGAGCGGGCACGGGGCTGATCTCGAACGCGTCGTAGTAGTCGCTCACGTGCCCCACTCTCCGGCCTCACGCGACGTGAGGGTCAAGCCGGGCCCGTGGGGCTCACCGCCGGTCCCGCTTCCCGTAGCGGATGGTCACCGCGTTGACGGTGGACGCCAGGCTGGTGAGCCGCGCCGGCGTCAGCCGCCCGTAGCGGGCGGGGGCGACGGTCTCGGTCGGCTGGTGGCGGGCGACCGGGCAGCCGACGATGTCCGGCAGGGTCAGCTCGCGCCGGCCGGCGTCCAGGGAGAGCTCCGTGAACGCCGTGAAGTTGAGGGTGCCGTGCGGGCTGTGCCGGCCGGTCTCGTAGAGCAGCCCGATCTCGCCGGACGGCAGCAGCGTCAGGTCCGAGTAGCCGGCCCTGGCCGGGGTGATCACGGTGCCCACGGTGTGCCAGGTGCGCCCCTCGTCGTAGCTGGAGCGGATCGTCATGATCCGGCGCCGGCTGCCGACCTCCTCGCCCGGCCTGGTCGGCGCGGACAGCAGCACCCGGTCGCGGTCGTCGCCCTGGTCGGTCGCGGTCAGCCGCAGCAGCGAACCGGAGACCGGCGGCGTGTCCAGGTCCCGCACCTGACGGAAGCCGCCGGCGAAGCTCTCGCCCGCGTCCTCGCTGTACGCCGCGAGCCGCACGTTGTCCAGGCCGCGGGCGTTGATGTACAGCGAGCCGTCCACCCGCTCCACCAGGGAGAGTTCGACCGGGTGCGGCAGCTCCTCGACCGTCTCCCACACCGCGCCGAGCCGCCAGCTGAGCCCGCCGTCGTCGCTGTAGTACAGCTGCCCGCCCGACCTGTCGTCGTGCGTGTCGTGGTCGCCGGCCACCACCAACCGGCCGGCCCGGGGGCCGCGTTGCAGCTGGATCCCGTGGCCGGGACCCACCGAGATCCAGGTCCACGACGGCGGCTTGAGGCCGGGCAGCCGCCCGCCGTCCTGCCAGGTCAGGCCGTCGTCCATGGAGTGCAGCAGCGCCAGCGAACGCGGCCCGCGGGAGCGGACGTCGTCCGGCTTCGGGGTCCACGTGTTGTACGCGAACATCAGGGTGACGCGGCCGCTCTCGGCGTCCACCACCGGCACCGGGTTGCCGTAGCCGCCGTCGTCCCCGACGCCGCGCAGCACCGTCGGCTCCTCCCAGGTGCGGCCGCCGTCGGTCGACCGCCGCACGACGAGGTCGATGTCGCCGACGTCGGCGCAGTCCGCGACCCTGGCCTCGGCGAACGCCAGCAGCGTCCCCGCGGTGGTGGCGACGATCGCCGGTATCCGGTAGCAGGCGTAGCCCTCGGTGCCGTGCCGGAACGGCTGGCTCACCGCCCGCTCCGGCGGCGGCGTGTCCCGTGGCTCGGCATCGGCCGCCGCCGGGGCGGCGGACATGACCGCCCACACGACGGTGGCGAGCAGGGTGACGCGTACGCACAGGGACATGCGCGGGAGAGTACGGACGTACGGCGAACGCTCGGTTGCCGTTTCGTTATCTCGCGGGGGACTGCCCGGACCCCGCGTCACCGGGTCTGCGACGATGGGGGGGTGAGCGAGGAACAGCAGTCGTTTTATGAGCGGGTCGGAGGCGAGGAGACCTTCACCAAGCTCGTCCACCGCTTCTACGAGGGAGTGGCGGACGACCCGCTGCTGCGCCCCATGTACCCGGAGGAGGACCTGGGCCCGGCCGAGGAGCGGCTGCGGCTCTTCCTCATCCAGTACTGGGGTGGCCCCCGCACCTACGGCGAGCAGCGCGGCCACCCGCGCCTGCGGATGCGCCACGCCCCGTTCCGCGTCGACCAGGCCGCCCACGACGCGTGGTTGCGCCACATGCGGGCGGCCGTCGACAGCCTCGACCTGCCGGAGGACCTGGAGCAGGAGCTCTGGAAGTACCTGACGTTCGCCGCGTTCTCGATGATCAACGCGTGACCGGCTTGGCGGCCTGAGCGCCCCGCCCGCCGGTCAGTTCGACAGGCCGGCGAACTGGCCGGGCTCGTACGAGCCGCCCGGGTTGTGCACGATGACGTTCATCCGGGTGGCGGCGTTGATCAGCGAGACCAGGCAGACCAGCGCCCCGACCTGGTCGTCGTCGTAGTGCCTGCGCACCTCGGCCCAGGTCGCGTCGGTCACGCCGTGGTCGCCGAGCCGGGTGCCCTCCTCGGCGAGCGCCAGCGCGGCCCGCTCGGCCTCGGTGAACACGGTGGTGTGCCGCCAGGCGGCGACCAGGTTGAGCCGGAGCGCGGACTCACCGGCGGCCGCCGCCTCCTTGGTGTGGATGTCGACGCAGAAGCCGCAGCCGTTGAGCTGGGCGACCCGCAACTCCACCAGTTCCCGCAGGGACTTCGGCAGCGTCGACCCGTCCAGGGCCAACGAGACGTTGTAGAAGCGCTTGGCGATCTTCGCGGCGGTCGGGCTGTCGAACAGGTTGAAACGGGGTTCCATGACGTCGTCCTCACTCGTCGTGTCGTGCGCTGCCGCGCCGGACGAACACAAGATGCCGACGGCCGGAGCCCTGTGACGGCACGGCGATGTGGCGTACGTCACCGGTCCCCGCTGTCACAGGGCGGCGGTGGCCGGCATCTCGTGTGCGGCGCAGTCGAGAGCGAACGGGCAGGAGCCGACGATGGACGACCGGACCACGAACGACCGCGGTGACCACAGGGCCGGCGTCACCCGGGCCTTCGTCACCCACCGCAACCTGCTCTTCACCGTCGCCTACGAGCTGCTCGGCTCGGCCGCCGACGCCGAGGACGTCCTGCAGGAGACCTGGCTGCGGTGGGTGGGCGTCGACCACGAGACCGTGCGGGACCAGCGCGCGTACCTGGTCCGGATCGCCACCCGCCAGGCGCTCGCCCAGCTGCGCGCGCTCGGCCGGCGCCGGGAGTCCTACGTCGGCCCCTGGCTGCCCGAGCCGCTGCTGACCGCGCCCGACGTGGCCGAGGACGTCGAACTGGCCGACAGCGTCTCGATGGCGATGCTGCTGGTGCTGGAGACGCTCACCCCGACCGAGCGGGCGGTGTTCGTGCTGCGCGAGGTGTTCGACCTGCCCTACGAGGAGATCGCCGAGGCCGTCGACAAGAGCCCGGCCGCCGTCCGCCAGATCGCCCACCGGGCCCGGGCCCATGTCGCCGCCCGCCGCCCACGCGCGGCCCCGTCCGCCGCCGACAACCACCGCACCGTCGAGGCGTTCCGCCGGGCGGTCGAGACCGGCGACCTCCAGGGCCTGCTCGACGTCCTCGCCCCCGACGTCGTCCTGCTGACCGACGGCGGCGGCGTCGTCCGGGCCGCGCTGGCGCCGGTCGTGGGGGCCGAGCGGGTGGCCCAGGTGCTGGGCCGGATCTCCGCCACGATGGCGCTACGCCCGACTCAGGTCAACGGCGCCCCCGCGCTGCTCGTGCGCCAGGGCGACGAGATCGACACCGTCCTGGCCCTGCGCGTCGACGACGGCCTGATCACCGGCCTCTACGCCGTGCGCAACCCGGACAAGCTCTCCCACCTGGACCGAGGAACCCCCCTGAGCCGCTGAGCCGAGGTCTTCTCGACCGTGGTGGGGGCTCCGCCCGTAGGCTGGGCGGGTGATTCGCGCCGTGGTGTTCGATGTCGGTGAGTGTCTCGTCGACGAGACGAGGGAGTACGGCACCTGGGCCGACTGGCTGGGAGTGCCGCGACACACCTTCGCCGCCCAGTTCGGGGCCGTGATCGCGCGGGGCCTTGACTACCGGGAGACGTTCCAGGTGTTCCGGCCCGGTTTCGATCTCGACGCGGAGCGTGAACGCCGAGCCGCCGCCGGCCAGCCGGAGTGGTTCGGTGAGGAGGACCTCTATCCGGACGTCCGGCCGGCCCTCGCCCGGCTTCGGGAGGCCGGCCTGTGGCTGGGCATCGCCGGCAACCAGACGGTCCGCGCCGGAGGCATCCTCCGCGAGCTGTTCGCCGACGACGTGGACCTGATCGGTACCTCGGACGACTGGGGAGCGAGCAAGCCGGACCCGACGTTCTTCGAGCGGGTGGCCGAGGTCGTACCTGTTCCGCCGGAAGAGACGCTCTACGTCGGAGACCGGCTCGACAACGACATCCGGCCCGCCGCCGAGGCCGGACTGCGGAGACGCGGCCACTACCGCCTCGACCTGGCCCGAGCCCATCTGTGGTCGGGCCACCGGGACCGGGCGCTCGCTGAGTTGGAGCGGGCGGAAGCGACGGCACCTCAGCTGATCCGGAACCACCCCATCGCGCGCGCGACCCTCCGCCGGATTCGCCGAGCGGAGCACGCCGCCGGGTCTGAGCGGCTGCGCCGTATGTCGACCCGCTTCCGCCTTGAGGACTGATTTCCGGCGCCGACCTGCGATTATTCCGCACTCTCATAAAGTGCGGGTCACCGGACTTCTACGGTCTGTCATCGCAATCGCCGATGACACCCGGGGGTGCCCGTGCGTACCAACACGCCTGATCTGTTGTCGTTCTTCGCGCCGTTGGGCGATGTCACGGCCGCGATACAGCGGAGGCTCGACGGGCTCGAATGCGTGCGATGCGGGTCCGCGGTGGGGCTGCGGTCCGGCGGTCACGCCTACACCCTCACTCGCACGGGATGTCTCGGCTGGGCCGTGCGAGTGTGCGGAATGTGCCCGGCAGCCGCGCCGGTCGGGGCGGACGTGGCAGCGGCCGTCGCCTGGGTGGTGGCGGCAGGGGCGCGCGAAGACGACGTTCTCGCAGCTTGGCCATGGCGACGCGCGGTGCCTGTGCCAGCGGGTCGGTTGTGGGACACCGTCCGTGTCCCGAGCTCGGTCGGTGTCGCGGTTCTCGCTCAACTTCCGCACCACGTCGCCGCGATCGGACCGGTGCTTGAGGTGCCGGCCCGGAACGCGGTCGAGTTCCTGGTGCCGCCCGGCACGGCCGCGACGTGGCCGTCGCGCCGCCGAGAGCTGCGCGACGTCTTCTGCGTCGGCCAAGGCGGCAGCAGCAAGCTTCCGTCGCCCGACCTGACGCTGGTCGACGGGCGACGAGCCCGCTGCGGTCGCAGTTGGCTCACCCGGCTGCAACTCGACCGTACGCCCACCACGCACGGCGGAGCGCTCCTGGACTGCCTGCTGGCCGAGCTGGGGCAGGGCCGATGAAGGAGGACATCAGGCTGCGATGGGGGACGCATGAGCTGATTGGCGAGTGGGTCACCGACGCGACCGGGCGCGTCGGCCGGCTGGAGGCCGTCCTTGAACACGTCACCGGCCGGACGGGACAAGTCGTTCGCATTGAGGCGCACCTGCGCCCGGTGGATGGCAGCGGGTGGGAGTGGACGACGGACGCCAACGCGCTCACGCGCGCGGTACCCGGCGGACCGCCGGCGCGGTAGGCGTGGGCGGCCCGCCGGGAAAGGGCGGGTGGGTGGGGGGACGGGCAGGATCGCCGCCACGACGGCGCTCCACCCAACCCAGGTCAACGGCGCCCCGGCGCTGTTCGTGCGGCAGGGCGGCGAGGTCGACACCGTCCTGGCCCTGCGTCTCGACGACGGCCTGATCACCGGCCTCTACGCTGTGCGCAACCCCGAGAAACTGTCCCGCCTGGACCGGGACACCCCCCTGAGCCGCTGAGCCGAGGCCTTCGATCCATGGCGCGTCGGGGCCGGCACGTCTACGGTGTGGGCGATGGCGTCATGCGGGAGGGGCAAGGCGGAGAAAGCTGTGGAGGTTCGGCGCCGCGGTGGCCGCCGGGGTCGCGGTGCTGCTGCTCGCGGGGTGCGGCACCCCGACGGACTACAGCGAGATAGTCACGTTCACCGACGACCACGGCCGCGTCTGCACCGCGGCGGTGGTCGTCGACCAGGAACAGAACGAGGGCGACGACTACGAGATCAGTAGCCTGGACTGCGACTACCCGCCGGAAGGTCAGACACCAAGGCCCAGCCGGTACCGGCCCTTGCCGGAACGGGACGCGGACTGACGACCATCCCGCACGGACGGGCGGGGAAGGCCCTTCGGGACGGTCAGGCCGTCAGGCCGGGTCGGGAAGATCAACTCCTGACAGGTCACCCACACATACGGCACTACCGTCTCCCCGGCCCGCTGCCCCACCACCACGCCAAAGATCCCGCTTTCGCCGCTCACGGGGCAGGCCAGTTAGACCGGCTGTGATCAAGAACGTTGATCTTTGTATCTGCCGGTTCGTATATTGGCGTCCGTTGAATCGATCTGATCGCGGGGGCATGCCGGTGGAGCGAACCGCTCGTGCCCTCTGGCTCAGCTCCCCTGGGTGTGTGGAGATACGCGACGTTCACCTGCCCAGCCCCGCGGCTGGCGAGGTTCTGGTTCGTACGCTCTTCTCCGGTGTGAGCCGGGGGACGGAAACACTCGTCTTCCACGGTCGCGTGCCCGCGAGCGAGTACGCCGCCATGCGCGCGCCGTTCCAGGAGGGGGAATTCCCAGGGCCGGTCAAGTACGGCTATCTCAACGTCGGGGTGGTTGAGGAAGGGCCGGCATCCCTGCTCGGGCGTACCGTCTTCTGCCTCTACCCGCATCAGACCCGGTTCGTCGTTCCGGCCAGCGCCGTGACCGTCGTACCGGATGCCGTTCCGGCCGCACGCGCCATACTTGCCGGGACCGTCGAGACCGCGGTGAACGCTCTGTGGGACGCCGCGCCGTTGATCGGTGATCGGATCGCCGTCGTCGGCGCCGGGATGGTTGGTTCCTGCGTCGCGGCTCTTCTCGCCCAGTACCCTTCCGTCCGCGTCCAACTCGTTGACGCGGACCCTGCCCGGGCCTGTGTCGCCGCCGCGCTGGGTGTCGACTTCGCACTGCCGGAGGACGCCCTGGACGACTGTGATCTCGTTGTTCATACGAGCGCCACGGAGGACGGACTCGCACGGTCCCTGGAACTCCTCGCCATGGAGGGGACCGTCCTGGAGATGAGTTGGTACGGCGATCGTCGGGTCAGTCTGCCCTTGGGGAGTGCGTTCCACTCCCGCCGTCTGGTCGTGCGTAGCAGCCAGGTGGGGGCGGTGTCGCCAGCCCGGCGTTCCCGTCGGACCTTCGCTGACCGACTCGGGCTCGCGCTCGATCTTCTTGATAACCCTTCCTTCGACGCGCTGATCACTGCCGAGTGTTCCTTCGAGGAACTGCCTGGGGTGATGCCGGGGATCGCCGCCGGCGACCTTCCGGGGCTGTGTCAGCGCGTCCGCTACGACAGCGCCGAGGAAGTAAGACCTGGTGTTGGCCAGCGACGGCCAGACGGGCTCGCAACCGAAAGGTGACCGTTGTTCAGCATCACCGTCCGTGATCATCTGATGATCGCTCACAGCTTCCGGGGAGAGGTCTTCGGCCCCGCTCAGCGTCTCCATGGGGCAACATACCTGGTGGATGCCACCTTCCGCCGTGACGAATTGGACGCGGACAACATCGTGGTCGACATCGGGCTAGCGTCCCGTGAACTCAATCGAATCATCAGCGAGTTCACCTACCGAAACCTCGACGACGAACCCGCCTTCGCCGGGATCAACACCTCCACGGAGTTCCTGGCCAAGGTCATCGCCGACCGCGTCGCCGAGAGCGTGCACGCCGGCGCGTTGGGGGAAGGCGCCCGTGGCCTGGCGGGGATCACGGTCACCCTGCACGAGTCGCACATCGCCTGGGCGTCTTACGAGCGTGCGTTGTGACGCGGGCCGAGATCATCCCGAAGGCCCAGCTAGTTCGATCTCGAAGAGTGTGTCCTGGCCGAGGGCGGCGCGGCGCACGGGAGGACGAAGGGCGTCACGCATGACCGGGGTCCCGGGGAAACGAATCCCCGGGACCCCGTCGCCGAGAAGGACGGGGGCAACGGTGAGGTAGAGCCGGTGCAGTGCCCGTTCCCGGAGGAAGCGCGACACGGTGATGCCGCCGCCTTCGACGAGCAACCGGCCGAGGCCGCGCCGTGCGAGCGCCCGAACCAGACGTCCGGGGGCGAACGCGTCGCGGTCTGGCAGCGCGAGTACCTCCACCCCGTCCGCGAGCCGTCGCCCGGGCTCCAGGCCCGCGGCCACCACCCACAGGGTGGAAGCCGCCCCATCGGTGAACACCCGCCGGGTGAGTGGCACCCGTCCGTTCGGGTCGAGAATCACGCGCACTGGGTTGGGTCCCGCGCATGCCCGCACCGTCAGCTGGGGGTCGTCCGCGACCGCTGTGTCGGCTCCGACGAGCACCGCGTCGGCGAGTGCCCGGAGGTGGTGCAGATGACGGCGGTCCTCCTCCCCCGTGACGTAGTTGGCGTCCCCGGTACGGGTGGCTATGAAGCCGTCCAGGCTCTGCCCGAGTTGTGCGAAGGTGACGCGCTGTCCGGCGAGACAGAGCGGGAGATAACGGGCGGCGAGTGCCTCGGCCTCGGGCGTGGCCTCCGGACTCCAGTGACGGCCGTCCTCCGCTCCCTCGAGGACCAGCCCTGCGGCTTCGGCATCCGCTCGGGAACGTATGCCCACCAGCCTCTCCCACGCCCGCGCCGCGTCCAGTACGCCGCTACGACGCTTACCGCCATGGTCGGCCTCGCCCCTTCGGGGCGCTCCGGCCGCCAGGGCGGTCACGCGTTGTCCCAGCGGAAGAGGCGGGCCGAGATCAGGGTCAGGACCGCGGCGAAGGCCAGGAGGCCCAGCATGGCGGGGAGGGCCGCGCCGTAGCTCTGGCCGCGGGTGAGGACGTCCTGCATGGACTCGTTGAGGTGCTTCAGCGGCAGCACGTTGGAGACGGCCCGCAGCCAGGACGGCATGCCGTCGGTGGGGAAGAAGGAGCCGGAGAGGAACGCCATCGGCAGGACGACGATCTGGAGGGCGCCGTTGGCGGCCTCCTCGGTCTTGGCCCAGGCGCCTATCAGCAGGCCGATGGACATGAAGGCCAGCGTGCCGCAGGCGACCAGCGGCAGCGAGAGCCACCAGGAGCCGGAGAGGGTGAGGCCGTAGTAGGGGATGGTGGCGACGCCGATGAAGATGGCGAACTGGATGAAGGCCATCGCCAGGCTGACGCCGATCCGGGCGCTGATCACCGTGGAGGGGCGGATCGGGGCCAGCCAGAGCCGCCGCAGGATCCGCTTCTTGCGCCAGTTGACCAGCGTGAACGCCGACATGTACGCGGCGCCGGTGGCGATGGCCCAGCCGAGCAGTCCCGGGGTCAGCTGCTGGATCGGCTTGATCGAGTGGTCCTCGACCTGGTCGGTGGCGAGTTGGAAGGCCGGCGGCTGGCCGGTCGCGGCCACGTTGGCGCCCTGCACGATCGACTGCATCAGGCCCTGCACGGTGCCGGCCGCGGTGGCGTCGGCGGCCGAGTAGCGCAGCTCGATCCGGCCCTCGGCGTCCTGCCAGACGGCGGCGTCGACCTCGCCCTCGCGGACGTCCTCCAGGGCCTGGTCGCGGTCGCCGGTCTCGATGATCGTGAGCGCGTCGGAGAGCGCGGCCCGTTGGTCGGCCGGCATGTCGTCGAGGACGTCCACGGCGCCGACCTGGACGACCGTGCTGCTGGCGACCCCCGAGTCGCGCAGCAACGCGCCGAAGAGGGCCAGGAACATCAGCGGGAACACCAGGGTGAAGAACACCGCGGTGCGGTCGCGGAGCAGGCCGAGGACCATGGCCCGCGAGAGGCTTCGGAACGCGCTCACTCGCGGAACTCCCGTCCGGTCAGGTGGAGGAAGACGTCCTCCAGGGTGTCGACGCCGGTCTCGGCGATCAGGTCGGCCGGGGCGCCGATCTTCAGGATGCGGCCGGCGTCCATGATGGCGACCCGGTCGCAGAGGATCTCCGCCTCGTCCAGGTAGTGGGTGGTCAACACCACCGTGCGGCCGCTGGAGTTGATCTCCCGCAGCAGGTCCCAGAGGTTGCGCCTGGCCTGCGGGTCGAGCCCAGTGGTCGGCTCGTCGAGGAAGACCAGCTCGGGGTCGTGGACCAGCGCGCAGGCGATGGAGAGCCGCTGCGCCTGGCCGCCGGACAGCTTGTCGTCGCGGACGTTGGCCTTCTCGGTGAGGCCGACGCTCTCCAGCATCGCGTCGGCCCGCTCCGTCGAGACGCCGTACAGGGCCGCGAAGGTGTGGATCTGCTCGCGGGCCGTCAGCTTCTCGAAGAACGCCGACGCCTGGAGCTGCACGCCGATCCGGGCCAGCAGCCTCGGGTCGCGCGGCCAGGACGGCTCGCCGAGCAGCAGCGCGGTGCCCTCGTCGGGCTCGCGCAGCCCCTCGACGATCTCCATGGTCGTGGTCTTGCCCGCGCCGTTCGGCCCGAGGATGCCGTAGAACTCACCACGGCCGACTTCGAAGGTCACCCCGTCGACGGCCTGGACATCGCCGTATCGCTTGCGTATCCCGTCGACCTTGATCGCGGCCGTTATGTTCGTCACAGCCGTCGATGCTACTGGTCGCCCTCGAACGCCCGAACGGCGCGCCTCACCCCCGGTAGAGGGTGAGGGTGGTCCAGGCCCCGATGTGCACCCGGTCGCCCTCGCGCAGCGGCACGGGCACGAACGGCTGGATCGGGTCCTCGGCCATGTTGACGGTGGTGCCGTTGGTGGAGTCCTGGTCGACCACCGCCCAGCCGCCGTCGGCCTGTTGGACGAGCACGGCGTGCCGGTGGGAGACGCCCGGGTCCTCCGGGGGGCGGGAGAGGTCGATGTCGGGCGCCTCGCCGGTGGACTGCCGGCGGCGGCCGATGGTGATCTCGTTGCCGGTCAGCGGCACCTGCTGCTCGGGCGCGTAGGCCGGCAGCTTGAGCTCGTGGGCCTCGGGGCCCGAGCGGCGCATCATCGCCTGGAAGTACTCGGGGTCGGGGCCGATGGTCACCAGCCAGCGCTCCGGCTGCGGCGGCCGTTGCTGCTGCTGCGGCGGTTGCTGCTGCGGTGGCTGCTGCTGGCCGGGGTAGGGCGGCGGCGGGGGCTGCTGCTGGTACTGGCCGGGGCCACCGGGCGCGCCCGGGCCGCCGGGCGGCGGCAGCATCCAGTCGGTGTTGGTGCCGGGCGCCTGCTGTTGCTGGTGCTGCGGCGGCTGCTGCTGGTGCTGCGGCGGCATCGGCGGGGCCTGCGGCGCGGCGGCCTGCTGGCCGTACATGTCGCGCTGCCCGGGCATCGGCGGCGGTCCCGGCTGCCCGTGCTGCCCCGGGTACTGCTGCCCGCCGGGCGCGGCCGGCGGTATGTAGGTGGTGGGGGAGTTGGTCAGGAAGTTGTACCGGCACTCCTCGCAGAACGGCGCCTGCGACTCGCGCGGGGTGCGGCACTGCGGGCACAGCTCGGTGGGGTTGAGCTGCTGCATCGGCGCCGTGGCGTCCGGGAAGCCGTAGCCGCCGTGGCCCTGCGCGGGCGGCGGCGGTGGCGGCGGCGCCTGCTGGGGGGCCGGGTAGCCGTAGCCGCCGGCCTGCGGCGGTGGCGGCAGCTGCCCACCCGGGCCTTGGCCGGCGCCCGGGTAGCCGACGGGTGGCGGCGGCATGGCGGCGGCGGGCGCGAGCATGCGGTGACCGCACACCTCGCACCAGTCCTCGGCCACCGACTGGTGGCCGTTAGGGCATGTCGGCATGTGACTGCCTCCAGTTACTCACGTCGTCCGCCTGCCATGGCGACATCGGTCTGCGGGCCTTCCTCCTCAGACGAACAGTACCCGCCGCCGTGCCCGGTACGTCTAGGTACTGTCCTGGGGTCTGCCTCACGCCTGGGCCGCGGGCGGGAACGGGATCACGGCCACCGTCACGTTGTCGTGACCGCCCGAGTCCAGCGCGTGCCGCACCAACTGCCGTGCCGTGGCCAGCGGGGCGCGCCTGGCGTGCTCCGGCACCACGTGCGCCATCTGCTGCCCGGTCTCCGCGTAGTTCCACAGGCCGTCGGTGCACACGATCACCACGCCCGGCCGGTCCGGCTTGAACGACGCCGTGTGCGGGTCGATCTCCTGGGCGTCGGCGCCCAGCCACGCGGTGATGGCGTGCGCACGGTGGTCGGCCATCGCCTCCGCCTCGGTGAGCAGCCCGGCGGCCACCATCTGGGCGGCCCACGAGTCGTCCTCGGTGAGGCGCGCGGCGGCGGCGCCCGGCTCGTCCGGCACCCAGTAGGCGCGGCTGTCCCCGATCCACCCCACCGTGAGGGTGGATCCCGCGGTCACGGCGCTGACGATGGTGCAGGCCGGGGAGTTGCGTCCCGGCTCCGGCTCGGTGCCCTGCGCGAGCGCGGCGACCGCGGTGCCGGCGGCGAGCAGCGCGTCGTGCATGGCCTGCGGCCCGGGGACGCCCCTGGGCAGCGCGCCGAGCAGGAACTCGCGGGCCGTGCCGGCGGCGGCCGCCGAGGCCTCGTCGGGGCGGGTGGAGGAGGAGACGCCGTCGCAGACCACGGCGATCACGGCCGGCTGGCCGTCGGGCAGCGCGGTGGCGGCGACGGCGAACGCGTCCTCGTTGCGGTGGTGGCGCAGGCCGATGTCGCTGACGGCGGCCACGCCGCCCAGCTCGCGCTCCGCGTGGTCCCGGGTCCCGGCGGGGCCGCGCCCGCACCCGGTGCAGTGGCCTTCGGCGTCCACGTATCCATTACCGCACACCGGGCAGGCGCCGCCACCGGGCGCGGCGGCGCGCGGGTCGTCGTACCTGGTGGCCTGCGGCGCCGCGGGCGGAGCCGGGTGCGCGGCGCGGGGGTCGGCCGGCGGCGCGGGGGGCGCCGGGGGCGCCGGGGGCGCCGGGGGGGCGGGCGGGGCGTAGCCGGGTGCCGGCGGGGGCGGGGCGGCATGCTGGGCGGCATGCTGGGCGGCCTGCTGGGCCCTGGGGTCGACCGCCGGCTGCCGCGGTTGCGACTGCGGCTGCGCCGGCGGTTGCGGGGGAGGCAGGGTGAAGTCGTGCTCGGTGGGCGTGGGCGTGGGCGCGTAGCCGGCGGCAGGCGGGGGCGGCGCGGCGACGCGGCCGACCGCTTGCAGGTCCGTACCGCAGACGCCACAGAATCGGTCGTCGTCCTCCAGTGGCTCACCGCAGCCGGGGCAGGCGGAGAGTTGGTCGAGCCTCGGCATCGTCACACCCATGTCCTAGGGCGGAAGCGGTTGGCCGCCTCCACCAGTTCAATGCGTTCACTTCGGGTCGGCGCCAGCCGGGCCAACCGCCGGTACGAGCGTTCGAGGCCCAGCCGGACCCCGGTCTCGTTCAGCGGCTCGCCGAGTAGCTGACGCCCCTGGTCTGTTTGCTCTGGGAAAGGTCCGGGGCAGGAGATTACCCAGTCGAGCGCGGAACCCAGCACCTCACAGGACAGTTGTTCGGCCAGCCACGGTTCCAGTCCCGCGCCACGCAGCGCGGCGAGCTGCGCGCCCGCGGCCAGCAGGTCGGGCAGCAGGTCCGGGGTGGCCGCCCGCTGCCGCAGCCGGGCCCGCACGGCCGCCACCCGGGCCGCCGTGTAGTGCGCCGAGGTCTCCGGCACCGACTCGAGCGCGGCCACGGCCCCGCGCCGGTCGCCGGCCGCGAGACGCACCCTGGCCAGGCCGAAGCCGGCGCTGACGTGGCTGGGGTCGGTGCTCCACACCAACTCGTAGTAGTCCGCGGCGTTGTCCAGCTGGCCGAGCACCTCGGCGCACACCGCGAGCGCCAGCTTCGGCGCCAACTCGCCGGGGAACGCGTCGTAGGTCGCGTCGAAGGCGAGCGCGGCCGTCTCCCAGTCCCTGGTGACCAGCGCGGTCAGCCCTCGGTACCAGACCACCCGCCAGTCGCTGCCGCGGCGCTCCGCGAGCCCGGCCGCCGACGCCCTGGCGATGGCGAGCGACCTGCCGTCCCCGACCTCGAGGTAGGCCCGCAACTCGCGGATCCTGACCTCGATGGAGTCGGTGGGCGCGGCACGGAGCGCCACCAGCAGATCGGCGGGCGAGGTGGCCATCAACCCGGCGAGGAACCCGGCGTTGGCATCCCCGGGATCGACCCGCGGCACCGGCAACGCCAGCGCGACGGCCCGCAGGTCGAGCTGGACGGTCCTGGGCGGGTCGCCTCCGGCGGGCGCGGCCATGGCTGGGCCTTCGGCGGGTTCGCCGGCGGCGGGCCAGGCCGGCGGCTCGGGCGAGCCGTCCGGCTCCCGCAACCCACGCCGCGCGGCGGCGGCCTCGGCCTCGGACCACGGCCGGCTGTCGCCGGTCGCCTGCGGGTCGCCTGCGGCGTGCTGAGCCGTCGCCCAGGCCACCCGGGCCTCGGGCCCGCCCGCGTCGTGCGGTTCGCGTGCGCCGGCCTCCGGCGGAACGCCGGCGCCGCGCGCGGCGGGCTCGCCCGCCGGCCACGGCGGTGGTGCGTGGGTGCCGGGTTCGTGTGGGTCGCCTGCGGCGGTGTGTTGGGCCGGGGCCCAGGCCCGGGCAGCGGGCTGGTTCGGGCCGTTCCCGTGCTCCGACCAGCCGGGCCGGGTATCCGGCCCGAAGCCGCCATGTGGAGCACCGGTGCCGGCCTCGGCGGGTTCGGGTCCTGGCCCGTGCGGGTCGCCTGCGGCGTGCTGAGTCGGTGTCCAGGCCGCCCGGCCGTCGCCCTGGCCCGGGCCGTTCCCGTGCTCCGGCCAGCCAGGCCGGGTATCCGGCCCGAAGCCGCTATGTGGAGCACCGGTGCCGGTCTCGGCGGGTTCGCCCGCCGGCCACGGCCGGCTGCCGCCGGCGGGCAGGCTGCCTGCCGGCCCCGGCCAGGCCGTGCCGTGGCGGGCCGGAGGCCCGCCATCGGCCGGCCAGGGCCGGCCCTCGCCGGCCGGCCGCGCCTGCGGCGCAGCCGCAGCCGCGGCCGCACCGCGCAGCGGTTTCGCACCGCGCAGTCGGCGCCGCCGTGGGCCCGCGCCGAGTTGGGAGACCTCGCCTTCGGGGCGGGGGACCAACTCCGTGTCGACGACGCCGAGTTCGCGGCCGAAGAGCTGGGAGAGCGCGGGGCGCGGCTGGCCGGTGTTGACGGCGACGATCTCGCGCAGCACGCCCGTCAGCTGCTCGGCCATCTCCTGCGCCGAGCCGAACCTGCGCCACGGGTCGGGGTCCGTGGCCCGGACCAGGAAGCGGTAGAAGGACTCGTACTGCTGGAAGACCTCGATGTTCTCCGGGTCCGGCAGGCTGTCCGCGTAGAACGTCGTGTAGCCCTGGAAGTCGAACGTCAGCACGGCGAGCGTGCGGGCCACCGTGTAGAGGTCGGAGGCCACGGAGGGCCCGATCTCGGCGACCTCGGGCGCCTGGTAGCCGACCGTTCCGTAGATCGCGCTCTCCTGGTCGTCCATCCGCCGGACCGCGCCCATGTCTATGAGCTTGAGCTGGTCGTCCTGCTGGATCGCGTTGTCGACCTTGAAGTCGCAGTAGAGCAGGTTGCGGCTGTGCAGGTAGCCGAGCGCGTCCAGCGCCTCGATGCCGTACGCGCAGGCCACCTCGACCGGCAGCGGGTCGCGGTGGCCGTCGGGGGCGCGCCGCTCGTTGGCGATCTCCTTGAGCGACTTGCCGCCGACGTACTCCATGACGATGTAGCCGTCCATGCTGCCGGTGCGGCGGTCCAGGTGCTCCACGAAGTTGTAGATCCGGACGATGCTGGAGTGCTCGATCTCCGCGAGGAAGCGGCGCTCGGAGATCGCGGCGGCCATCGCGTCCTCGTCGCCCGTGTCGAGCAGGCCCTTGAGCACCACCCACCGGTCGGAGACGGCCCGGTCGATGGCGAGGTAGATCCAGCCGAGGCCGCCGTGCGCCAGGCAGCCGGCGATCTCGTACTGGTCCCGCACCACGTCGCCCGGCTGGAGCTTCGGCACGAACGAGTACGGGTGGCCGCACCTGGTGCAGAAGCCCTCGGTGCGTCCCGGCCGGCCGGCGCGGGCGCGGCCCACCGGCGCGCCACAGTCGCTGTTGCCGCAGAACCGCTTGCGTTCCGGCACCTCCGGGTCCTCCAGCACCGCGGACAGCGGGTCGGGGCGCGGCACGCCCGGCATCGTCACCAGGCCCGCGCCGAGCCGCGAGCGCGCGGTGCCGCTGGCGCTCGACCGGGAGCTGCGCACCGAGACCGAGTCGACGGCGAGGCCGCCGCTGAGCGAGCGGGAGAGCCGCCCGGAGACCGAGCGGCGCGAGGACTGCGAGCGCGAGGGGCGGGACGGGCGCGAGGACGAGGGGTCGTCCTCCAGGGGGCCGGCCGCGCCCGCCGCGACGGGCGACCGCAGCGCGCCGGAGAGGCCGGTCGCGTTCTCGCCGAGCATGCCGAGCGGCGAGACCACGGGCGCCAGGCCGCAGTCGCCGCAGTACAGCTCGCCACCGCCGACGTCCTCGTAACTGCCCTGGCAGCCAGGCCGCTGACAGGGCACCTCCAGGTCGTCGGGCGGCAGCGGGCTCACGAGTCGCTCCTCGTCATCAGCACCTCGGCCGCCGCCTCCTGGTAGCGGAGCACCGCGTGTTCCGCGGCGCGCAGGTCGCAGGGCGCGGTCCACAGCAGCCGGCGGGCCGCGTCGTACCGCTCGACGAGCAGCGGCTCCTCGGCCTTGCCGCCCCGGGCGGCCCGCGCCCGGCAGGCGTCGAGCAGGCCGCGCAGCTGGGCCCGCACCGCCAGCGGCACGGTCACCGCGGACAGCGAGTCGCGCGCCCGCTCCAACTCCTCCTCGGCGCGCACCTCCAGGCGTTCCAGCAGCGGCGAGAGCCGGTGCCACTGGGCGCGGCGCCGGTAGTCGGCGGCGGTGGCCAGCTCCTCGTGCAGCAGGCTCGGCGGGCCGCTGACCGCGGGCACCTCGGAGGCCGCGATCTTGGCCAGCACCTCGCCGCGCGCGGTGCGCGCCTCGGCCAGGGTGCGGTCGGCCCTGGCCAGCACGTCGCGCAGCCGGATCAGCCGCTCCTCGGCGTCCTTGCGGACCCCGATGACGGCGTCGACCTCGCGCCTGATGTCGTCGAGGGCGCGGGCGGCGCGGTCGTAGCGCGCGGTGTCGGGGCGCCCGCCGCCGGGCGCGCTGCTGCCGCCGTCGGGGATCCAGAACGCCAGCGGGTCAGCGATCACCTCGGCCCGCAGCGTCGTCAACTCGTCGGTGACCTCGCGCAGTTCGTCGCCGGCCGGGTGCTCGCCGGGGCGGACGCCGACCGAGTGGGCCAGCGCCGAGAGCCGGCGCAGCTCGGCGGAGAGCAGGTCTATCCGGGCGGGCAGCGCCGACCAGACCGCGTCGGCGGCGACCACGACGTCGAGCACGCTGGCGTAGCCGGCGTTCATCCTGGCGAGCAGCTCGGGCCAGCCGACCGACTCGGCGGGACCGCCCTCGGGTTCGCCGGTGATCTCCAGCTGCGCGCCGTCGAGGAGCGCCGTCAGCCGCCGCAGCTCGTCCTCGCCCGGGTAGCGGCTGCGCGCCCGCAGCTGCCTGGCGTTGTGCAGCGCCCTGGTGAGGACGTCGAAGTGCGACCACAGCAGCGGGACGAGGCGCTCGGCGCGCTCCCACCGCTCCCGGGTGACGCCGGAGAGCTCGGCGCCCTCGAGCAGCCGGCAGCCGGCGTGGTCCTGGAGGGCGAGCAGCGAGGACTCGATCGCCTCGTGCTCGGCGCCGAGCCGGGCCAGCGCGCGGTCCACCTCTTCCCGGCTCAACACCTTCCCGGTGGATTCCGGGGCCATCGTTCTCTCCCCTCGCCTCTCGTCACGCGTCACTCGTCCGTCCTGTTTCCGCATCTCTTCCCGGCGGCCGGGGCGCCGTCACTCACTCGCGGTAGAGCGGTTCCGGCGGCGCCGGGGGCGGGTCGCGCCGCGGGTCGTAGAGGTAGTCGGCCAGCCACTGGTTGTACGAGGTGAGCCAGCCACCGGCGCGGTAGTCCTCCAGGACCGCGTTGACCCAGCGCACCAGGTCGGTGTTGGCCAGGTTCATCGCGACGCCGTAGGACTCGCGGGTCAGCGGCTCGCCGACCATGTGCATCGACGGGTCCTGCGCGACGTGCCCCGCGGCCAGCGCGCTGTCCGTCATCAGCGCGTCGGCCTGGCCGAGTTGGATGCGGACCAGGCAGTCGAGGTGGTTGGGCACCCGGATCACCTCGGCCCCGTGGTCCTGGCGTTCGAGCAGCCGCTCCGCGGTGGAGCCGTCGGCGCGGCACAGTCGGGCGCCGGCGAGCGACTCGTCGAAGCCGGTGATCTCCGAGCCGTTGGGGACGAGGAGCTGCTGGCCGGTCTCGAAGTAGGCGGTGGAGAACGCCACCCGCTCGCGGCGCTCGCAGGTGATGGACATGGTGCGCACCACCATGTCGACCTGCCCGGTGCGCAACGCCTCGATCCGCTGGTCGGTGGGGATGGCGAGGTAGGTGATGTCGGGGGAGGGGTCGGCCAGCAGGTCGACGGCGATCGCCTGCACGAGGTCGATGTCGAAGCCGACGATCTCGGTGCTGTCCGGTTGGCGGTAGCCCCACAGGTAGCTGTTGAGGTCGATGCCGACGCGCAGCTGGCCGCGCTCCCTGATGGCGTTCACCGCGTCGCCCCTGACGCGGGCGGCCGGGAGGCTCTCGGCCGCGTCGCGGTTGTCGGCGCAGCGCTCCGGCTCGGCCAACGGGCCGATGCCGCTGGCGCTGCGGCTGTCGCTGCCGCTGGCGGGGCCGTTCGCGGTCCGCGCCGCGGGCGCGGCCCCGGCGGGGCCGGCTTCCGGCGGCGGCGCCCCGCAGCCCACGGCGAGCAGCAGCGCGGCGGCGACCGCGCAGAGCGAGGCCCTGCGGCGGGCGGCCCTCGGCGGCCATCCGGCCGGTCGGCGCGGCCATCGGCCGGTCGCCGGGGCCGGCCGGCCAGGTTCGGTCGCGCGTCCGGCCACGGCGTGCCGCGCCGGGCCCGTCGCACCCGCGCGCCGGGGTCGCTCGGCGAGGGCTCGTGCGGCCGCCGTCCCCTGGTTCGTTTCCGTCGTCATCGACACCCCCCGGGCGCACGGCCGCGGGCCGTCCTCGGCGACCACGCGGCCTGCGGACCTTCGGCGCCCGCACCGGCCGTGACAGCCGCACCGGTGGGCGCACCCGTCGCCGGAACCGGCACCTCGACGGGCCGGCGCCGCCGCGCGGCCGCTGCCCACCCGCTGCTCCCGCGCGTCATCGTCGGCACCTCTCTCGTGCGGGGGCGCGGGCTGTCCTCGGCCACCGCCCGGTCGGGGGCCGTCCGCCGGGACGGCGATCGTCGGCGTGCCTCACCGGCCGGCTGGCGGCCGCCGTCGCACCGATCGTCGGCACCCATGCCCCTTCGGGGCCGGCCGCCGGGCCGTCCGGCGTTCACCGGTACTCCGAGAGCCGGCGGCCGATGCCGAGCGCGGTGCCGGCGACGCCCAGCACCGTGAGCACCAGCGAGCCGGCCGCCAGGCCGTCGAGCCGGTCCCGGCCGCGGTCGCCCGCCGCCTCGAACTGTTCCTGCTCGTGCGCCACGGCGTCGGCCAGCGAGTCGTTGACCCGGTCGAACATCTCGCCGGTCGAGGCGCGCCCGCCGATCACCCGGTCCACGGCGCCGTCGTAGTCCCCGGCGAGCTCCGCCTCCCTGGCGTCGGCGTGCCGCGCCGACCACTCGCGGCTGGCCTCGATGGCCCGCTCGACCGGCGCCTCGCCGGCCGGGTCGCCGGCCGCCCGCTCCGCCGCGTCGGCGAGCAGGCCACCCGGCCGGCCCGGGTCGCGACCCAGCAGGGTCTCGAGCCGGGCCTGGAAGCTCTCCTCCGACGCGTCGTCGGCGCCCCGCGCGACCAGCGTGATGTTCTCGTCGCCCCTGGCGCGCAGCGCCTCGGTCCACGCGCCGTTGAGCGAGCTGAGCGACCGCGCCGCGCCCCGGTCCGCCTCGTGGAGCGCGTCGCGCGCCAGGGCGTGCGCGCCGGTCAGCCACAGCAGGAGCACGGTCGCGGCGGTCGAGGCCGCGATCAGACCGGGGCTCAACAGCCGGTTGGTGCGCAGGTAGTGGCGTCGCTGGGCCCAGGCGAGCACCACCAGGGCCGCGCCGCCGGCGCCGAGCGCGAGCCAGGGCCAGGCCCGGGCCTCGGCGATGTCGTGCTGGAACCGGTCGGTCTCCAGCTCGTAGAGGTCGGCGGCGGCCACCAGGAGGGTTTGCTGCATCTGTTCGTCGGCGTACCGCAGGTACGCGCCGCCCAGCGGCAACCCCTGACGGTTGTTGGCGCGGGCGGTCTCCACGAGGCCCGTGTAGACCGGCAGCCGCTCGTTGAGCAGCGTGATGTACTCCTGCGCCTCGTCGGACTCGGAGGTGTCGGCCGCCGCGTCGGCCAGCCGGCCGGCCGCGTTGGCGATGTCCTCCTCGTACCGCTGCCGCACCGCGGGGTCCTCGTCGGCGCCGGCCAGGAAGCCGGTGGCGGCGGCCGTGTTGGCGTCCGCGAGCAGCCGGTAGATCTCGGCCGCGCCCGCGCTCAGCGGCTGGCTGCTCTCCAACACCGTGTCGGCGGCCCGGTAGCGGTCGGTGACCTGCCAGAACGTCGCCGCGCCGAACAGCAGGAGCAGGCCGGCGAGCACCACGCCGATGATCCGCAGCCGGCCGGGCTCCGTCCTGGCCGCCGCGCGCAGCCGGGCCGCGCCCTCCGCCCACGACCCGCGCCGCGGCGGTTCGGCCGGCGGCACCGGCGCGGGGGGCGCCGGCGGCGCCGACGAGGCCCGGGGCGCGGGCGGTGCCGGCGGAGCGATCGGCGGGTGAGTCACGTGTACGGGCCCTCCCCCTCACGATTCGGCACGGGCCACACGGCGAGAAGTATGCCGCTCGCCTCGGGCAACCAGACAGCCCCTGCCGGGATCTTGTTTCGTGATCGCGATCTTCGCCGGGCGCCCGGGTTCTCCAGTGCTCACGCGCCCGGCGGTCGCGCGGTTCCCGGCGGGGCGGGCGAACCCGTGGTGGGCGGGCCTGAGTTGCTGATCGCCGGCGCGCGGTCACCGGCCGGGGAGGGGGGCGCGAGCGTGGCGGTGGCCGGCGGCCGACGCGCCGTCCGTCGCAGAGCTGTTCGACGTCCGGCGGCGGGCGGCGGTCAGCCGAGGCGCATGCCCAGGTGGTGCGTGGGGTCGACCTGGCGGAGCGGGACGAAGCCGAGGCGGTCGTAGAAGGCGCGGGCGCGGGTGTTGGCCGGGTTCATGCCGAGGTGGACGCCGGGGACCCCGCGCTCCCGGAGCGCGTCGAGGAACGCGGTCATCAGGCGGCGACCCAGGCCGCGGCCCTGCCCCGGCGGCAGCAGGTCGATGTGCAGGTGCGCCGGGAACTCGGCGGCGATCTCGGGGACCAGCATCAGCTCGGCGTGGTGCAGCAGGTGCCGCAGGTGCTCGTCCGCGTCGGCCGGCTCGCCGACCGGGGCCGGGAAGCGCTCGGCGACGGTCGGCAGCCAGCGCTCGCGGAACTCGGCGAAGAAGCGGGTGCTGTCCGCGGTGCCCACGATGTAGCCGAGCACCCGCTCGCCGTCGTCCGCCACGAAGACCAGCTCGGGCTCCAGCTCGGCGTACGGCTCGGCGAAGATGGCCGGCAGGATCGCCGGGTCCTTGAAGCGGTCACTGGCGTCCTCCCCGACGTGCCCGGTGCGTATGCAGATCTCGTGCAGCGCCGCGTGGTCGGTCGGCCGGTAGCCGCGGATCGTGACGGGTGAGTTGGTCATGCGGACATGATCCTCCGGCGCCGGGCGCGGGGGGCCTCCTTTTTCCCGGCCTCGTTCCGCCCGGCCTCGTTCTTCCCGGCCGCCGCGCCGGCCGGGCGTGCCCGGCCCGGGATCGCGAGCACCACGAGCGCGGCCAGCAGCGAGGCGCCGGCGCCGATGGCGAAGGTGGCGCGGAAGCCGGCCTCGGACGGCAGCGTCACCGGGCCCGCCGGGGTGGCCAGTCCGGTGGTCAGGCGGGCGAGCACCATGCCGATGACCGCGCTGGAGGTGGAGGTGCCGATGGATCGCATCAGGGTGTTGAGGCCGTTGGCCACGGCCGTCTCGGACGGCGGCACCGCGCCCATGATGAGGGCCGGCATCGCGGCGTAGGCGAGGGCGACGCCCGCGCTGACGACGGAGCTGAAGACCAGCACGCCGAGCGACGAGCCGGCGAGGCCGAACGCGGTCAGGTAGCCGACGGCCAGCACCAGGGTGCCGGCGAGCAGCGAGACCTTGGGGCCGCGCGCGGCGGAGATCCGGGCGGAGAGCGGCGAGACCAGCATCATCACCAGGCCGGTCGGGGCGAGCCACAGGCCGGCCGTCACCATGGTCTCGCCGAGCCCGAAGCCGGTCGCCTCGGGCAGCTGGAGCAGCTGGATCGGCACCAGCATCCCGCCGTACATGGCGAGGCCGACCATGACGGTGGCCAGGTTGGTGACCAGCACCGGGCGGCGGGCGGTGGCGCGCAGGTCGACCAGCGGGGCGGACGACCGCAGCTCCCAGGCGCCCCAGGCGAGCAGCAGCACGCCGGCCGCGGCGAACAGGCCGAGCGTCGTCGCGCTGCCCCAACCCCAGTCGCCACCCTTGGAGACGGGCAGCAGCAGCGCCACCAGGCCGGCCGAGAGGCCGAGGGCGCCGACGACGTCGAACCGGCCGCCCACCCGGGACGGCGACTCCGGCACCAGCGCCGCCACCAGCACGGCGACCAGCGCGCCGAGCGCCGCGGAACCCCAGAACAGCGCGTGCCAGTCGGCGTGTTGGGCGACCGCGGCGGCGGCCGGCAGACCGAGCGCGCCGCCGATCCCGAGCGAGGCGCTCATCAGCGCGATGGACGAGCCGAGCCGCTCGGCCGGCAGCACGTCCCGCATGACGCTGATGCCGAGCGGGATGATGCCCATGCTGGCGCCCTGCAGCGCCCGGCCGGCGACCATCGGGGCGAGCGTGTCGGAGAGCGCGCTGACCACCGAGCCGACGACCAGCAGGCCGATGCTGACCAGCAGCATCCGCCGCTTGCCGTAGAGGTCGCCGAGGCGGCCGACGACGGGTGTCGCGACGGCGGCCGCCAGCAGCGTCGCGGTGATGGCCCACGAGGCGTTGGCGGCCGAGGTGTCGAGCAGCAGGGGCAGTTCGGGTATGAGGGGCACGATGAGCGCCTGCATCAGCGAGGCGGTGATTCCGGCGCCCGACAGCACGCCGACGACGACGCCGGCGCGCGGCGCGGGCGAGGGGCTACTCATGTGGTCTCCGCTCCGGGGCACGAGCCGCGCGCGGCGCGGCTATGTGCATGATGCACACCGTATGTAGAGTACACATGAAGGAGACCGCGCCAACCCGGTTTCACGAGTCGCGAGGGAGTGTCGGAAGTGCGGGCAGAGCGCGAGAGGCGCGCGGAGATCGAGGAGATCGAGCGCGAGCTGATGCTGTTGCGCCGGCACGCCACCATGGGGAGTTTCCGGAAGTTCTACTCCGGCGACCGCCTGGAGCGCAGCGCGTACGTCGTGCTGAGCCGGATCGAGGCGGAGGGCCCGATGTCCATCGGCGAGCTCGCCGACGCCTTCTGCCTCGACACCTCGACCCTCAACCGGCAGACCGCCGCCATGCTGCGCTCCGGGCTCCTGGAGCGCATCCCCGACCCGGAGGGCGGCCTGGCCCGCAAGCTCCGCATCACGCCGGACGGCGAGCGCCGGCTGCGCGCCGACCGGGAGGGCCTCGTCGACTGCCTCGGCACCACCCTGGGGGACTGGACGCGGGAGGAGCTGGCCGCCTTCGCCGCCCTGCTCACCCGCTACAACACGGCCGTCGAGCGCGGCGAGGGCCGCCCGTGGCCACGCCGTGCCGGCAGCGGCACGGCCGAGGCCTGAACCGCGGGCCGGCTCACTCCGCGGCGGCCGGCTCGGCCGGCGCCGCCGCCGCGGGGCGCGGCCCGCCCTGGCCGACGAGCGGCAGCGGCTCGCGGTTCGCGAGACCCGCCTCGTCCAGGGCGCGCTTCAACCGCCACCGCAGCTCACGCTCCACCTCGGGACCGCGCCCCGGCTGCGTCTTGGCGGCGACCTTCACCATGATCGACTCGGCGGAGACCGACTCCACGCCCAGGTACCGCACCGGCTCCCACAGCAGCTCGTGCCACGGCTCGACGCGGGACAGTTCGGCGCCCACCTCGGCCACCATCTTCTTCAACGCCTCGACGTCGGTGTCCGCCGGCACCTCCACGTCCACCAGCGCCGTCGACCAGCCCTGGCTCAGGTTGCCCACCCGCTTGATCTCGCCGTTGCGCACGTACCAGACCTCGCCGGCGTCGCCGCGCAGCGTCGTCACCCGCAGGCCGATCTCCAGCACGGTGCCGGTGGCCTCGCCCACGTCGATCGTGTCGCCGACCCCGTACTGGTCCTCCAGCAGCATGAACATCCCGCTGATCACGTCCTGCACCAGGCTGCGCGCCCCGAAGCCGATGGCCACACCGGCGACACCGGCGCTCGCCATCAGCGGGCCGAGCTGCACCCCGATCTCGGACAGCACCATCAGCCCCGCCGTGCCCAGGATCAGCACCGAGGCCGCGCTGCGCAGCACCGAGCCGATGGCCTCGGAGCGCTGCCGCCGCCGCTCCGAGTTGAGCAGCAGCCCGCTCCGCGTCAGCCGCCGGTTCTCCGGGTCCTCGCGGTTGAGCCGCGAGATCAGCCGGGTGATGGCGCGCCGCACGACCCACCGCACGGTCAGCGCGATCGCGACGATCAGCAGGATCCGCAGTCCGGCCGTCAGCCAGGTCTCCCAGTTAGCGCTCATGTCTCGCTCATCGGTCCTCTCGGTTCACCGATCCACGGTAAACAAGGTGGGGACGGCTCGGGAGCGCGCGATGACGGTTCTGTGGCGCACGCCATGCGGTTCGCGGTTTGTCCCGATGTCCGTCGCGCCGCTCCCGCCACGTGGTCACACGGTGTCAGTGCCCCTGGTTAGCCTGACGGAATGCAGCACAGCGAGGAAGTCCGGGAGGGCGCGGCGCTGCGCCCGACCCGCAGGTTCGGGCCACGCTCCGCCGCGGCGCGCCGGGCCATCCTGGACGCCGCCAGGGCCCGCTTCGCGGCGGACGGCTACGAGAAGGCCACCATCCGTGCCATAGCCGCCGAGGCCGGCGTCGACCCGGCCATGGTCATGCGGTACTACGGCAGCAAGGCCGGCCTGTTCTCCGCCACCGTCGGGGCCGGCGAGCAGCCGGCCGACCTCTCCCGGGTGCCGCGCGAGGAGATGGGCCGGCACGTCGCCCGCCTGCTGCTCGACCCCTGGGAGGGCGGCACCAACAGCGCCGAGGCCGCCGTGCTGCGCGCCGCCCCCACCCACCCGGAGGCCGCCAGGACCATCCAGGCCACCGTCGCGAGGCGGCTCGTCCCCGCCCTGCGCGGCGCCTTCCCCGACGACCCGGACCTGGAGACGCGGGCCGGCCTCGTGCTCACCCAGAGCGTGGGCGCCGCGCTGCTGCGCTACGTGCTGCGCGTCGAGCCGCTCGTGTCCATGGACTACGAGACGCTCGTCGCCTCCGTGGGGGCCGCCATCCAGCACCATCTCACCGCCCCGCTGCCCGCCCCGGGCGGGGCGCCGGAAGGGACAGGCGGGGCGCACGTGGCGAACGACACAATCAGCTCATTTCCCGATCGTGGTGGCGCTACCGGCCGTGCCCAGGACACACTGAGGTAGATCGTCCCGGCGCGAGCCACGTGCCGCCGACGGAAACGGAGGGCGTCCGTGCCACACGTCTTGGTCCTCAACGCGTCGTACGAACCACTCGGCGTCGTATCAGTGCGCCGCGCACTCATCCTGCTCATCAACGACAAGGCCGTCAGCCTGGAGTCCACAGGCGCCCTCATGCGCAGCGCCACCCACGCCATCCCCGCGCCCAGCGTGGTGCGGCTCAAACGATTCGTCCGCGTCCCCTACCGCAGCGCCGTCCCGCTCACCAGACGCGCCCTGTTCGCCCGCGACGGCGGGCGCTGCGCCTACTGCGGGGGCGTCGCCACCAGCGTCGACCACGTCATCCCGCGCAGCAGGGGCGGCCAGCACGCCTGGGACAACGTGGTGGCCGCCTGCCGCAGCTGCAACCACATCAAGGCCGACCGCCAGGTCGCCGAGCTCGGCTGGCGCCTGCGCCATCAGCCGGGCCCGCCGTCCGGCCTGGCCTGGCGCATCATCGGAACCGGCCACCGCGACCCGCGGTGGCTCCCGTATCTCCGCCCCTACGGCGCCGACGACGCCCTCGCCAGAATCGAAGGCCGCGGCGTCGCTGGCCGCGACGGCCTCGGCCACGGCGTCGCTGGACGTGCCGGCTGACCCACGGCGTCGCTGCCGCGACGGCCTTGGCCACACGACGGTCGCCCCGCGGTGTCGCTGCCGCGACGGGCAAGCCCTGGCGGCTGCCGGTCACCTGCGGCTTCGCCGCGGTGTCCCCGGCGGTGACGGTCTTCGCTGCGACGTCGCTGCCGCGGCGGGTGGCGTGCGGCGTCGCCGCCGCACAGCGGCGCTCGGTCCGCACGGTCACGGTGGCGAGGCGTCGCCGCCGCCGCATGCGGCCGGTTGCCGCCGGAAGCCCGTGCGGCTTGGCCGCCGCCGTGTCGAGCAGGCCCCGGCGGCTGCGGGCCGCGCGCGGGTGCGCCGCGATGTCGCTGTCGCGAGGGGCATCCGCACCCGAGCCCGGCACTGCCGGTGTCGCTGCCGTGCCGGGCAAGCCCTGGCGGCTGCCGGCCACGCGCAGCCTTCGCCGCGGTGTCCCGGCGGTGATGCTCTTCGCTGCGAGCGGCTTGGCCGCCGCGCAGCGGCTCGGCGGCTCGGCGGCTTAGCCGCGCGCCGTCCCAACGGCCCTGACTCAGCGAGGGCGCCCACGGCGGGTTCCACCGCCCGGCTGGGCGCCGCGCAGCGGCGCTCGGTCCGCGCGGTCACGGTGGCGAGGCGTCGCCGCCGCCGCACGCGGCCGGCCGACGCCGGGCGGCCGCGCTCGGCGCGGTCGTGGCGGTCGTGGCGGGGAACCCGCCGCGCAGCGGTGCGTGGGCGGTGCGGCGGCCAGCCGCACGGGGCCCGGCGCCGTAAATTCAGGCGGTTCTTGCCGCCTCCGGCGGCAGAATTTCGGCCGCACCCAGCGTGAGCTGCGCCGCTTTCCTGTCGCGAGAACGGGTGGGCTGGCGTTCACTGGGTAGGGCAAGCGGTGTCCACCCCAGGCCCCGCCCTCGTGAACGGAGAACGTCGTGGCCCCAGCCGCCGCCCGGATGGAGATCGAGACCGACAAACAGTGGGACCGGGAACCCCCGGTCCTGATCCCGATGCCGGCCGAGGCCGCCGAGGCCCACGAGCTGCCCCTCACGAGCGAGCCGCCCCTCGGCCAGCTGATCCCCCTCACGGCCGAGCGCCCCTTCGCCCTCGACCCGCCGCTCACCGCCGAGCCCGCGCCCCCCACCGCGGAGCCGTGCGGCCCCTGATGGAGGGGCCGACGCGGCTCAGCCGGCTCGCCGCCGCGCACGGCGTCGCCACGGTCCACGAAGCCGTGCCCGGCCAGCCGGCCGAGGTCCCCCGGGAGACCGTGGCCGCCGTCCTCGTCGCCCTCGGCATCGATCCAGAGGCCGACGAGATCCCCGGTGACCCCGACGACCTCGACCACGGCCCGCTGCTCCCACCCACCCTCGTGCTGCGCGACGGCGACCAGCCGCCGCCGCTGCCCCCGGGCACCACCCTGCGGCTGCACACCGAGGACGGCGTCGCCCTGCCGCTCCCCACCGGCCCCGCCCCGCTGCCCCTCGGCTACCACACGCTGCACGCCACCGCCCCCGACGGCCGCACCGCCGAGGCCACGCTGATCGTCGTCCCGCCCCGGCTCCCGGCACCGCCAGGACGCGCCTTCGGGCTCCTGGTCCAGCTCTACTCGCTGCTCTCCGAGCGCTCCTGGGGCATGGGCGACCTCGTCGACCTCGGCGACCTCGCGAGCTGGGCGGGACACACGCACGGCGCCGGCTTCGTCCAGGTCAACCCGCTGCACGCGGCCGTGCCCGGCGGCCCAGGCCAGCCCACCGACCCGTCCCCCTACCGGCCCGCCACCCGCCGCTACCCCGACCCCGTCCACCTGCGGATCGAGGACATCCCCGAGTACGCCTACCTCGACGCCGACGCGCGGCACCACATCGACCAGCTGCTGGCCCGCGCCGCGGAACTGCGCGCCGACGTCCTCCACCGGGGCGCCCACATCGACCGGGACGCCGTCTGGGACCTCAAGCGGCAGGCCCTGGAGACGCTGCGCGCCGCCGTCCCCCTCGGCCCCGGCCGGCGCGCCGCCTACTGCGCCTTCCTCGCGGCCGAGGGCGAGGCGCTGGAGGACCACGCCACCTGGTGCGCGCTCGCCGAAGCACACGGCCCCGACTGGCGCGGCTGGCCCGCCGGGCTGCGCGACCCACGCTCCCCGGCGACCGCCCGGGCCCGCGCCGAGCTCCTGGAGCGTATCGACTTCCACAGCTGGCTGGCCTGGCTCACCGACACCCAGCTGGCCCGCGCCCAGCGGGCAGCCCGCGCCGCCGGCATGCCCATCGGCCTCGTCCACGACCTGGCGCTCGGCGTGCACCCGCACGGCTCCGACGCCTGGGCGCAGGCGCCGATCCTCGCCGCCGGCGTCTCGGCCGGCGCCCCGCCCGACGCGTTCAACACCCGCGGCCAGGACTGGGGCCTGCCGCCCTGGCGCCCCGACCGGCTCGCGGAACACGGCTACGAGCCCTACCGCCAGCTGCTCGCCGGGGTGCTGCGGCACGCGGGCGGGGTGCGGATCGACCACGTGATGAGCCAGTTCCGGCTCTGGTGGATCCCGGAGGGCGCCGACCCGGCCGACGGCACCTACGTCTCCTACGACGCGAACGCCATGCTCGGCGTGCTGGCCCTGGAGGCGCACCGGGCCGGCGCCGTGGTGATCGGCGAGGACCTCGGCACCGTGGCCCCCGGGGTGCGCGAGGAGCTGGCGGCGCGCGGCATCGCCGGCACCTCCGTGCTGTGGTTCGAACGCGACTGGGCGGCCCCCGGCGCCCCGCCGCTGCCGCCGGAGGCGTGGCGCGCCGACTGCCTCGCCACCGTCACCACCCACGACCTGCCGCCCACGGCGGCCCGGCTCGCCGCCGACCACGTGCGGCTGCGGGACCTGCTCGACATCACCGACGACGCCGAGGGCGAACTGCGGGACGCGCACGCCGAGAACGCCGAGTGGCTGGCGTACTTCGACCGGCTCGGCCTGCTGCCGCCGGACGCCGGGGAACCGGAGGTGATCGCCGCCGCCTACCGCTTCCTGGCCCGCACCCCGGCCCGGATGGTCGGCGTCTGGCTCCCCGACGCGACGGGCGACCGCCGCCCGCAGAACGTGCCGGGCACCTGGCGCGAGTACCCCAACTGGCGCCTGCCGATCGCCGACGCGGACGGCCGCCCCACCACCCTGGAGGCGCTGGCCGCCTCGCCGCGCGTGGTGGCGCTGCTCGACGCCCTTCGCGCCGAGATGGCGGGCCCCTGAACGGCCGCCGGAACCCGTTGGCTACTGTGGCCTGTGTGGTCAACCTGAACATGAAGCGCAACGCGAAGCGAGCGGCAGCCGGCGCGGTCGGCGCGGGCCTGCTGACGATGCTGTCCTCCCCGGCCGCCTTCGCCCTCATCCGCGACGACGGCGACGACCCGGGCCCGGGCCTGAGCGTCTTCGAGACGCTGAGCCTCTTCGTCGCCGCGCCCATCGCGATCTTCGCCCTCATCACCGCGGCGGTCATCCTCACCGACCGCAGGCGCTGACGCCTGCCGGCTTCGCGGCTCGAAGGGACCTCGGCCCGGACAAGGGTGAGCCCAGCCTGCCCACAGCGGAGGTTGGAAGCGGGCCGGGGTGACGACATCCGCGGCGGTTCAGTGGTCCGCTGTGCCGGCCGGGACGACCCACCGGGTCGGCTGACCGGTCACGCCGGCGATCATGTCGTAGTCGCCGTCGTAGTGCAGTACGACTGCCCCGTGCCGCTCGGCGGTCGCGGCGATGACCAGGTCCGACACCGACACCGCCCGCCAGTTCCCAGCCACGATCAGCCGGGTCTGTACCTCCAGCACCCGGTCCCACACCTCGTCCGGGGTGGGCAGCCAGTCGAAGCCGCGCATTTCGTCGCGGATTCGCTCCGCGTCCGCCTTCGACCGGGCGCTGTGCAGGACCTCGACCTCAACTGCCCCGCACACTGCCAGCACGCCGGCGTTGTGCAGCGGTTCGATCACAGCTCGGACCGTCGGCTTGGGATACCGGGCCAGGGCCGACTTGTCGATCAGATGGCGGACCTTCATGCCGCCCGGCCCGTGTCCTTGTTCTGTGCCTCGACCGGGCCGGTCAGATCCGGCAGACCGCCCTCGGCGAGCCAGGCCAGGAACGAGGCACGCTTCCGCCGCTTGATCGCATCTTCCAGGGCGGCGTTCACCGTGGCGACCTTGGTCGTGGTTCCGAAGATCTCGGCTGCCTCAGCCAGCAGCTCGTCGTTGACGTCGATGACTGTTCGCGCCATAAGACACTCCTCGATCCGTAAAGTGACGTACCGGTCAGGATATCAATATGCTGTCCGATCGATATCGCATCGCCGGTCGGTGCCTCGCGACGAGCCTGCCGCCGGCGAAGCCGATTCGGTCACCGACGGTCAGGAAGAACGGGTTCGCCAGCAGGCCCCCGCAGGCTGTCAGGTGCGGGCCGGGCGGCTGACCTTTGGGTAACCACGCACTTAAAAGTGGGTACTTGTGGCCCATATGGTCCGTAGGAACAGTGATCTGCATGAAAACGCACCATGAACGAATCAGCATTCTCGGCCTGGGGGCCATGGGACGGGCACTGGCGGGCGCGCTCCTCGACAGTGGGCGCGAGGTGACGGTCTGGAACCGCATCGCAGGGAAGGCGGACGAACTGGTCGCGCGCGGAGCGCGGGAGGCGTCGAGCGTGGCAGGGGCGATCGGGGCCGGCGATCTCGCCGTCGTGTGCCTGCTGGACGACGCCAGCGTCCGCGAGACGCTCGCACCAGCCCTGCGGGAGCTGGCCGGCGGCACGCTCGTCAATCTCACCAGCGGCTCCGCACGGCAGGCCCGCGAGCTCGCCGGGTGGCTCGGCGGGCACGGGGTGCGGTTCCTCGCCGGCGGGATCATGGCCGTGCCTCCGACGGTGGGGACGGATGGGGCGTTCATCCTCTACAGCGGCGCGCGTGACCTGTTCGACCGTCTCGCCCCGGTGCTCGCCCCCATCGGCCGTTCCCACTGGGTGGGCGAGGACCCCGGGTTCGCGGCGCTGTACGACATGGCCGCGCTGAGCGGCATGTACGGCATGGGCGCCGGGGCGGACCACGCCGTCGCACTGGTCCACGCGGAAGGCGGCGACGTGGAGACGTTCAGGCGTGAGGTGCTCCAGCCGTGGATGGAGCAGATGCTGCCGATCACGGTCGCCGGGGCCGACGGGCGCGAAACCGTCCCGGACGAGTTCAACCCCGCGATGCAGGCGACCGGCCTGGAGAACATCCTCTCCGCCTCCGGAGAGGCGGGTGTGCCCACGGATCTGGCCGGACACCTGAACGCCTCGCTGTGGCGGATGCGGCGCGCGGTCGCCGCCCGCTGAACCGGCGCCAGTGCGTCCGGATACCATGTGGCGGATGCGCAACCCGCCCTACATCTGTGCCCTCGACGCCGCGATGGACGTCATCGAGGGCAAGTGGAAAGCGCTGATCCTCTGGGCGCTCGACGAGCGGCTCCATCGGTTCGGCGAGTTGCGCCGCAGCCTCCCCGGCATCAGCGAGAAGGTGCTGGCTCAGCAACTGCGTGAACTGGAGGCGGACGGGATCGTCCGGCGGACCGTGTTCGACGAGACACCGCCACGAGTCGAGTACGAGCTGACCGACCAGGGCGTCAATCTCTACGCGGCGCTCGGCCCGCTGGGGGAATGGGGCGTCCGCCGCATGCGCGAGCTCGACATCGTCCCGACCCACGGCGAAGAGCCGGCCGAGGCGTGAGAGGGCGTCTCCTCCTCCCCTCCCGGTGGCGTGGAGGCCCCGGGGGCCTCAGGTCCTGAGGTAGGAGGCGCCGTTGAGGTCGAGGACCGTTCCCGACGACCAGGCGGCTTCCGGGGAGGCCAGGTAGAGCACCGCGGCCGCCACCTCCTCGGGGGTGCCGACCCGGCCGAACGGGCTCTGGTCGCGCAGCGCCTCGCCGCCGCTGCCCGCCAGCTTCTGGGCCTGCCGTTCGGTCGCGACGAAGCCGGGCGCCACCGAGGTCACCGCGATGCCGTGCGGTGCCAGCGCGACGGCCATCGACTGACCGAACGCGTGCAGCGCGGCCTTGCTCGCGCCGTACGCGGGGAAGTCCGGCTCGCCGCGGAACGCGCCGCGCGAGCCGATGTTGACGATGCTGCCGGTGCCGGCACGATCGATGAGGTGCCGGGCGACGCAGTAGGTCACGTTCGCCGCGCCGAGCAGGTTGACGTCGACCATGCGGTGCCATGCGCGTTGCCAGTCCTCGTAGGACACCTCGGTCACCAGGTGCCTGGTGTCCTCGGACGGCGCGGCGGCGGCGTTGTTGACCAGGACGTCGATCCCGCCGAGATCGCGTACGGCGCCGTCGACGACGTCCCGCGCGGCCTGCGGGTCGCCGAGATCGCCCGCGAGCAGGGCGTGGCCGGAACCTGGCAGTCGCCGCAGCGTCTCCTCCGCGTCCGCGCGGCCCGCGGCGTAGTGCACTCCCACCCGGTCCCCGCGCTCGGCGAACGCCAGGGCCACGGCCCGGCCGATCCCGCGCGACGCTCCGGTGACGAGGACCCGCCGCATCGCGCGAAGACCTGGGAGGGGCTGCGGAACGCCGGCGCCGGGCCGCGTGGGCATGTGAAGCCTCCTTCGAGGGCGGGGCAGCCCTCTCGCGCCGCCCGGCTCGTCGACTCGACCCTACCCTCGGGGGCAGGGCTCTTCATTTCGGTGGCCGCTTGGTCGGCCGTCCGGGGAGCACACCTCGACGGCCTCCGTGGCCGTCGTCCACTCCCGGCCGCCGCCCGGCGGGGACAGCCAGGCGACCGGAGGGGCGTCCGCGGAGTCGGGACAGACGGCGCGCAGGATGCCGGTTCTGCCGGTGGCGGTGTCCCGCACGGTCCGGCCGAGCAACGGGTGCGCGCGGTGGCCGAGGCCCAGGTCCGTCGACTCCTCGGCCGGCGGCGGCGTGAGGTCCGCGACGCGCGCCCACCACAGCGGCTCGCGGCGCCCAACGGCGCGGAGCAGGGCGCGGGTTGGCCGCTGTATCGCCGAGGTGCAGACGTTGCCCCGCGCGTCGCGGAGGAGCTGAACGACCCCGGTCCGCCCCGTTCGTGTGTCCAGAACGGTGGCACCGACCGCCAGTTGCGGGCGTTGCGGCATGCGACCTCCAACCCTCAAGCGCCAACTACCGTTCGTGGTCGCCCGGTAGCGCACAATAAGCTTGATGGCGGCGGGATGCGCCTCGCAATAGAGGTTGGGAATCCCGCGTGAGATGGCATATGCGACGAGGTGGGCTCTGCTCCTGAGAGGGGCGGCCTGCGTTGCCAGGCTCACGGCTCGCATGACGGCTCAGTAAGCTCGGTCAACAGGGAGGCGGACTCATGGCGGCACCCACCGGACCCACGGTTCGGCGCATGCAACTCGGCTGGGAGCTCAAACGGTTGCGAGACAAAGCCGGATTCACCCTGGTGCAGGCAGTCGAAGGGTTGACGTTCTCCGTCTCCAAACTCCACCGGGTCGAGAACGGGCTCACGGCCTTGCCGAGGGTGGAAGACCTGCGGGAACTCCTCGACCGGTACGGCGTCACCGACGAGGACGACGTGCAGTTCCTGATCGAGATCCACCGGGACTCGCTCAAACGCGGCTGGTGGGCGCAGTACCGAAGCACGATGCCGTCAGGGATGGCGACGTTCGTCGGCCTGGAGAGCGGTGCCCGGAGCCTCCGGGCCTGGCAGCCGGACGTGGTTTACGGCCTGCTCCAGACCGAACGCTACGCCCGGGAGATGTTCCTTGCCGCCAAGCCGGTCGAGGAGACGACTACCGAGTTTGTCGAGCGCATGGTTCAGCTCCGCGTTGAACGCAAGGAATTGATCACCCGGCAGGACGCCCCGGTGGCGCTGTGGGCCATCCTGGACGAGGCCGCGCTACGACGTGTCATCGGCGGCCCGGAGGTGATGCGTGAACAGTACGAGGAGATCAACCGGCTCGCGGCGCTGGACAATGTCACAGTGCAGATCCTGCCGTCCAGTACGGTGACCTACCGCTCCAGCTTCAACTTCACCCTGCTGGAGTTTGAGGGCCGACTTCCCACCGTCGTCCAGGCTGACGCTCCCGAGGGATCGACCGTCAATGACAAGGACACCACCGTCTGGAAGTTCACCCGGGGGTTTGACGCCCTGCGGGCGGGTGCTCTCTCCCCGGGTGAGACGCCCATGTTTCTACAACGGCTAGCACGGGAGATCTGATGCGAATGACTCACCGTATGGCACCGGAAGTCGCCCCCGAGTCCGCTTGGTTCAAGTCGTCCTACAGCGCGGAGAACGGGACCAACTGTGTCGAGGTCGCCGATCTGAGCCGCGCGGGGCGGGTCGGCATACGGGACTCCAAGCACCCCGAAGGGCCCGCTCTGCTCGTATCCGCGAACGCCTTCGCGGCGTTCGTCGGCATGGCGCGGTAGCGGGAACAGGGCGGGTGGGTGGGGGAGAACCCTCGGCCGGCCAGGACACGGCGTCAGCGGACGTTCGTGCCGAGTTCGGGTGGTGCCTCGCCGGACGCGGCGACGGATGGCATGGTGTCCGTGCGGATGGCCTCCCAGAGTGGCGCCGCCGCGGCCTCGTCCAGCAGCACCACGGACTGGCCCTCGATCATCGCCGTGCCGGTGACCGGCGCGTTCATGTAGTGGACGGCGGAGCCGCGGAGGTCGCGCAGGTCCCAGGCGAGCGAGCGCAGGTCGCCGTTGCTGAGGCCGTCGTCGACGCTGACGACGTCGCCGACCGTGTCGAGCAGGCCGCCGAGGCGGCCCGGGTCGGTGAGGGTGCCGGCGCTCAGCGTCTCGTTCAGCAGGGAGCGCAGGAAGTTCTGCTGGCGGCGGGCGCGGTCGAGGTCGCCCTCGGGGAGCGATTTGCGTTCGCGGACGTAGGCGAGTGCCTCGCGGCCGTCGAGGCGCGCGCCGTCGATGGTGACGCCGCCGACCGCGTCGGTGAGTTCGCGGAAGCCGGACCAGTCGATCACCGCGAGGTGGTCGATCCGGACGCCGGTCAGGTTCTGGACGGTCTCCACCATCAGGGAGGGGCCGCCCCAGGAGTAGGCGGCGTTGAGCTTGGCCTCGCCGTGGCCCGGGATCTCGGTCCAGGTGTCGCGCGGCAGCGAGACCAGCCAGGCGCTCCGCCGGTCGGCGGGTATCTGGAGCAGCATCATGGTGTCGCTGCGGGCCGCGCCCGCCTGCCAGCCGGCCTCCGAGTCGTCGGGCGTCCGGTCGTCGTCGACGCCGACCAGCAGGTAGACGAGGGCGTCGCCCTCGGCGCGCGGTGGCTGGGACGCCTCGGGCGCGGTCGGGAGCGCGTCGGGTATTCGCTCGATGGAGCTGAGCGCCTGGTCGGTGCGCCAGTAGACGAAGCCGACCGCCGTTCCGGCGAGCAGCAGGACGGCGGTCAGGGCGCCGAGGGATGCCCAGAGCCAGCGGCGTCGGCGTCTTCGGGGCGGTGTCGGCTCGGCCTCCGAGCCGGTATCGTCAGTCGTCTCGGGTGTCTCCGTGGCTCTCGCCACACCATCGTTTCCACTTTCCCCACCTCTGTTCATACGGTCATTGTGCGGCTGGGAGATCGTTTTGACCGCAGCCCGTGGGGTAGGTACGCTCTGACCTTGTGCCTGGGGTTTCTCCTGCGCGCTTTCAGCAGCCAGACAGGAGACCCGGGATCTGCATCCGCATCGCGCGGGAATCCTGCAGTCTTCGACACGCCCGACCGCGTGGGTCGGCGGGTGTCCAGGTTAGCTTTATCGAGATCGGCACAGAGAAACCGGAGAAACGGTGCCAACGATCCAGCAGCTGGTCCGCAAGGGCCGGCAGGACAAGGTCGAGAAGAACAAGACGCCCGCGCTCGAGGGTTCCCCCCAGCGCCGTGGCGTCTGCACGCGTGTGTTCACGACCACCCCGAAGAAGCCGAACTCGGCCCTGCGCAAGGTCGCCCGTGTGCGTCTGAGCAACGGCATCGAGGTCACCGCCTACATTCCGGGTGAGAACCACAACCTTCAGGAGCACTCCATCGTGCTGGTGCGCGGTGGCCGTGTGAAGGACCTGCCGGGTGTTCGTTACAAGATCATCCGCGGCTCCCTGGACACCCAGGGTGTGAAGAACCGCAAGCAGGCCCGCAGCCGCTACGGCGCCAAGAAGGAGAAGTAAGAGATGCCTCGTAAGGGCCCCGCGCCGAAGCGTCCGGTTCACGTCGACCCGGTCTACGGCTCTCCTCTGGTGACGTCGCTGATCAACAAGGTGCTGCTCAACGGCAAGCGCTCCACCGCCGAGCGCATCGTGTACGGCGCCATGGAGGGGCTGCGCGAGAAGACGGGCAACGACCCGGTCATCTCCCTCAAGCGTGCCCTGGAGAACGTGAAGCCGACCATCGAGGTCAAGTCCCGCCGCGTCGGCGGTGCCACGTACCAGGTGCCGGTCGAGGTCAAGCCCGGCCGTTCCTCCACCCTCGCGCTCCGCTGGCTCGTGGGCTACTCCCGTGCCCGTCGTGAGAAGACCATGACCGAGCGGCTGATGAACGAGCTGCTCGACGCCTCCAACGGTCTTGGCGCCTCCGTCAAGAAGCGCGAGGACACTCACAAGATGGCCGAGTCCAACAAGGCCTTCGCGCACTACCGCTGGTAGTCGCAAACCCCCATCGAGACCGAGAGAAGACTGAAGCCAGATGGCTACCACTTCACTTGACCTGGCCAAGGTCCGCAACATCGGGATCATGGCCCACATCGACGCGGGCAAGACGACGACCACCGAGCGGATCCTGTTCTACACCGGTCTGAGCTACAAGATCGGTGAGGTTCACGACGGCGCGGCCACCACCGACTGGATGGAGCAGGAGCGGGAGCGTGGCATCACGATCACGTCCGCCGCTGTCACCTGTCACTGGTCGCTGGACAACGTCGAGAACACCATCAACATCATCGACACCCCGGGCCACGTCGACTTCACCGTCGAGGTGGAGCGTTCCCTCCGGGTGCTCGACGGTGCCGTCACGGTGTTCGACGGGGTCGCGGGCGTGGAGCCGCAGTCCGAGACGGTCTGGCGGCAGGCGAACCGTTACGGTGTGCCCCGCATCTGCTTCGTGAACAAGCTCGACCGCACGGGCGCCGACTTCTTCCGCTGCGTCGACATGATCGTCGAGCGGCTCAACGCGCAGCCGCTCGTGATGCAGCTGCCGATCGGCGCCGAGGCCGGATTCAAGGGCGTGGTGGACCTCGTCCGGATGAAGGCCCTGGTGTGGTCGGAGGACACCAAGCTCGGTGAGATGTACGACGTCGTCGACATTCCCGAGGACCTCCAGGCCCAGGCCGAGGAGTGGCGCGCCAAGCTGGTCGAGGCCGTCGCGGAGAACGACGAGGAGCTCATGGAGCTGTACCTCGAGGGCAACGAGCCCACCGAGGAGCAGCTGTACACGGCGATCCGCCGCGTGACCCTCGCGTCCACCGGCACCGACGCCTCCACGGTCACCCCGGTGTTCTGCGGTACCGCGTTCAAGAACAAGGGCGTGCAGCCGCTGCTCGACGCCGTGGTGCGGTACCTGCCGTCGCCGCTGGACGTCGAGGCCATCGAGGGCCAGGCCGTGCGCGACCCCGACGAGGTCATCCGTCGGAAGCCGTCCGAGGACGAGCCGCTGGCCGCCCTCGCCTTCAAGATCGCGAGCGACCCCCACCTGGGCAAGCTCACCTTCATCCGGGTCTACTCCGGCGTGCTCACCGCGGGCGCGCAGGTGCAGAACTCCGTGAAGGAGAAGAAGGAGCGGATCGGCAAGATCTACCGGATGCACGCCAACAAGCGTGAGGAGATCGATCGCGTCGGCGCCGGCGACATCGTGGCCGTCATGGGTCTGAAGCAGACCACGACGGGCGAGACGCTGTGCGACCCGGCCAACCCGGTCATCCTGGAGTCCATGGACTTCCCGGCCCCGGTGATCGAGGTCGCCATCGAGCCCAAGTCCAAGGGCGACCAGGAGAAGCTCAGCATCGCGATCCAGCGCCTCGCTGAGGAGGACCCGTCCTTCCAGGTCAAGTCCGACCAGGAGACGGGCCAGACCATCATCTCCGGCATGGGCGAGCTCCACCTCGACATCCTGGTCGACCGCATGAAGCGGGAGTTCAAGGTCGAGGCCAACGTCGGCAAGCCGCAGGTCGCCTACCGGGAGACCGTGCGTCGGGCCGTCGAGCGGGTCGACTACACCCACAAGAAGCAGACCGGTGGTTCCGGTCAGTTCGCGAAGGTGCAGATCGCCCTGGAGCCGCTGGAGGACGGTGGCTACCTGTTCGAGAACAAGGTCACCGGTGGCCGCATCCCCAAGGAGTACATCCCCTCGGTGGACGCCGGCTGCCAGGAGGCGATGGACTTCGGTGTCCTCGCCGGCTACCCGCTCACGGGTGTCAAGGTGACCCTGCTCGACGGTGCGTTCCACGACGTCGACTCCTCGGAGATGGCGTTCAAGATCGCGGGCTCCATGGCCTTCAAGGAGGCCGCCCGTCAGGCCAAGCCGGTGATCCTCGAGCCGCTGATGGCGGTCGAGGTCAACACGCCCGAGGACTACATGGGCGACGTCATCGGCGACATCAACTCCCGCCGTGGCCAGATCCAGGCCATGGAGGACCGGCACGGGGACAAGGTCGTCAAGGCCCTGGTTCCGCTGTCGGAGATGTTCGGCTACGTCGGCGACCTGCGCTCCAAGACCTCGGGGCGTGCGAGCTACAGCATGGAGTTCAACTCCTACGGTGAGGTTCCGCGGAACGTCGCCGAGGAGATCATCGCGAAGGCCAAGGGCGAGTAACCCTTAGGCTTGGGCGATACGGGGCGTCGGGGGCGCGTTGCCGCCCCCGGTGCCCAGCCCTTCAGCGAAGCGGTCAAGGGCATCCCCTCGGGGTCCTGACCGGTTCGGTCGACCATTCTGAAAACCTCCCGCAGACGCGGGGGGCGTACAGCACCAGTCCACAGGAGGACCCCAGTGGCGAAGGCGAAGTTCGAGCGGACTAAGCCGCACGTCAACATTGGCACCATCGGTCACATCGACCACGGCAAGACGACGCTTACCGCGGCGATTACCAAGGTGCTGCACGACGCGTACCCGGACGTGAACGAGAGCTTCGCGTTCGAGAACATTGACAAGGCTCCGGAGGAGCGTCAGCGCGGTATCACCATCTCCATCGCGCACGTCGAGTACCAGACGGAGAACCGTCACTACGCTCACGTTGACTGCCCGGGCCACGCGGACTACATCAAGAACATGATCACCGGTGCCGCCCAGATGGACGGCGCGATCCTGGTGGTCGCCGCCACCGACGGCCCGATGCCGCAGACCAAGGAGCACGTGCTCCTGGCCCGCCAGGTCGGCGTGCCGTACATCGTTGTCGCCCTGAACAAGGCCGACATGGTGGACGACGAGGAGATCATGGAGCTCGTCGAGCTCGAGGTCCGTGAGCTGCTGACCGAGTACGAGTTCCCGGGTGACGACGTCCCCGTCGTCAAGGTCTCGGCGCTCAAGGCCCTCGAGGGCGACCCGGAGTGGTCCAAGACCGTTCTGGAGCTCATGCAGGCCGTCGACGACGCGATCCCGCAGCCGGAGCGCGACATCGACAAGCCGTTCCTGATGCCGATCGAGGACGTCTTCACGATCACCGGTCGTGGCACCGTCGTCACCGGTCGTATCGAGCGTGGTGTCCTGAAGGTCAACGAGACCGTCGACATCATCGGCATCCACACGGAGAAGACCAGCACCACCGTCACCGGCATCGAGATGTTCCGCAAGCTCCTCGACGAGGGGCGCGCCGGTGAGAACGTGGGTCTGCTGCTCCGTGGCGTCAAGCGCGAGGACGTCGAGCGCGGCCAGGTCATCATCAAGCCCGGTTCGGTCACCCCGCACACCGAGTTCGAGGCGACCGCGTACATCCTGTCCAAGGACGAGGGTGGCCGTCACACGCCGTTCTTCAACAACTACCGCCCGCAGTTCTACTTCCGTACCACGGACGTGACCGGCGTCGTGCACCTCCCCGAGGGCACCGAGATGGTCATGCCGGGCGACAACACCGACATGCGCGTCGAGCTGATCCAGCCCATCGCCATGGAGGAGGGCCTGAAGTTCGCCATCCGTGAGGGTGGTCGGACCGTGGGCGCCGGCCAGGTCACCAAGATCATCAAGTGAGCTGACCGACAGGTTCGTTCGTCAGGGGTCTTCCCTCCGCAGCCGGCGGAGGGGAGGCCCCTGACGCGTGTTCGGGATCGAATGCCGGTCGTCCGCCACTCGGCGCGGAATTCGACCGTTCGTCGAGTGGCGCTGCTGGGCGGTACCGAGGCTGTGTGACGCTCCTTACATTTCCTCGGAAGACAGTTCCCGGAGAAGTCCCCCGAGGAGTTCCCCGGAGAAGTTCCGCACCGCCCGATATTGGAGCCGGAGATGACGACGACGCATTCCGTCCCCGAAGCCAGCGATCCGCCACCGGGCGGTGATCTGGAGGCACGCTCGGCCGCGATGCACGACGATCCCCGCTTCCACGAACTGCGCGCCCGGCTGCTGCGCTTCGTGGTCCCGGCCAGCATCGGCTTCCTCGCCTGGTACGTGCTGTACGTGCTGATGTCCGCCTACGCGCGCGACATCATGTCCACCCAGGTGGTGGGGAACGCCAATGTCGCGCTCTTCTTCGGGCTGCTCCAGTTCGTCACGACGTTCGGCATCGCGATCCTGTACTCCCGTTACGCCAACCGCCGCTTCGACCCGCTCGCCGACGAGCTGCGCGAGGAGCTGGAGACCGGGTCCGGCGTGCCGGCCGCGCGGAAGGGAGACGAGGCGTGATGCTCACCAGCACCAGCACCCTGGTGGTCGCCGCCGAGGGCGAGGGCGCCACCTCGCAGGAGCGGCTGATCACGATGATCCTCTTCGTGGCGCTGATCGCCCTGACGATCGGCATCACGATCAGGGCCAGCCGCAAGACCAAGTCGGCGACCGACTTCCACTCCGGAGGCCGCGGCTTCACCGGCATCCAGAACGGCTTCGCGATCGGCGGCGACTACATGTCCGCCGCCTCCTTCCTCGGCATCGCCGGCATGATCGCGCTCTTCGGGTACGACGGGTTCCTCTACTCCATCGGCTTCCTCGTCGCCTGGCTGGTGGCCCTGCTGCTGGTCGCGGAACTGCTGCGGAACTCCGGCCGGTTCACGATGGCGGACGTGGTCTCGTACCGGATGCGGCAACGCCCGGTACGGACGGCGGCCTCCGTCTCCACGCTGACCGTCTCGATCTTCTACCTGCTGGCCCAGATGGTGGGCGCGGGCGCGCTGGTGGCGCTGCTGCTCGGCATCGAGGAGGGCGAGACCTACCTCGGGATGAGCGCCGACACGGCCAAGATCGTGGGCATCGTGGTGGTCGGCATCCTGATGGTCGTCTACGTGTCCTTCGGCGGCATGACCGGCACCACCTGGGTGCAGATCGTCAAGGCCGTGATGCTGATGGGCGGCGCGCTGCTCGTGACGGCGCTGGTGCTGGCCATCTACGACTTCGACCTCGGCGCGCTGATGAACGACGCGTCGGCCGACGGCGGCGCCGGGCAGGCGTTCCTCGAACCCGGCCAGCGATACGGCGTCGAAGTGGCCGGCGACGCCTGGCAGACGATGGTCAACAAGCTGGACCTGATCAGCCTCGGCCTGGCGCTGGTGCTCGGCACGGCCGGCCTGCCGCACATCCTGATCCGCTTCTACACGGTGCCGGACTCCAAGACCGCGCGGACGTCGGTCAACTGGGCCATCGGCATCATCGGCACCTTCTACCTGCTGACCCTGGTGCTGGGCTTCGGCGCGGCGGCGCTGGTCGGCAGCGAGGCGATCAGGGCGCAGAACTCGGCGGGCAACACGGCGGCGCCACAGCTCGCGCAGGCGGTCGGCGACCACTTCGGCGGGGAGTTCTGGGGCGCGGTGATGCTCGCGTTCATCGCGGCCGTCGCCTTCGCCACGATCCTGTCCACGGTGGCAGGGCTGACGATCGCCTCGTCCTCCTCGCTGGCGCACGACTTCTACAACAGCGTGCTGCGGCGCGGGAAGGCGAGCGAGAAGGAGGAGGTCAGGGTCGCCAGGTTCGCGGCGATCGGCGTCGGGGCGGTGGCCATCGTGCTGGCGATCTTCGCGCAGAACCTCAACGTGGCCTTCCTGGTCGCCCTCGCCTTCGCGATCGCGGCCTCGGCCAACCTGCCGGTGATCCTCCTCTCGCTCTTCTGGAAGCGGTTCAACACGACGGGCGCGGTGGCCGGCATCTACGGCGGCCTGATCAGCTCCGTCGGCCTGGTGTTCTTCTCGCCGGTGGTCTCCGGCAAGGGCGTGGACGCGGCCGGCAACAACCTGTCGCTCTTCCCGGAGAGCGTCGACTTCCACTGGTTCCCGCTGGAGAACCCCGGCCTGGTGTCCATCCCGGTCGGCCTGCTCTGCGCGGTGATCGGCACGCTGCTCTCCAAGGAGAGCGACCCCGGCAAGTTCGCCAAGCTCCAGGTGCGCGCCCTCACGGGCGCCGGCGCCGAACGCGCCACCACGCACTGAGGCGGCGGCCCCAACCGCCTCAGCCGCCGGGACCCCCCGCCCGGCATCCTGCCCGGGGCTCTGAGCTCCCCTCTCAGAGCCCCGGGCGCTGCCGCGCAGGGCTCGAAGGTCCCCTCGCCCACGACGGCCTGCGACGGCTCTGCTGTCGGGGTGGCAGCTGCCTTTCTGGTTC
>NZ_JAVREM010000024.1:0-92304 GCF_031845425.1 Streptomyces millisiae | reverse complement strand
CACCCTGGAGGAGCTGATGCTCCGCCACTACGGCGACGAGCTGGAGGCCCTGGAGGGCAACGGCCACCACGCCAACGGGGTGACCAGGTGACCGCCGCCACCGCGCCCCCCGTCGCGACCGGGGCGATCACGACCGGCCAGGGACAGCCCCTGGCCGGGACCTGGACGCTGGTCAGGTTCGCGCTCCGCCGCGACCGGGTCAGGCTCCCCGTGTGGATCCTGGCGACCACGCTCGTCTCGATGTCCTCGCTCTCCAGCTTCCAGACCCAGTACGCCACCGCCGCCGACCGCGCCACCGCCGCGGAGACCCTCGGCGGGCCCGCGGGTCTCGCGATGACCGGGCCAGAACGCTACGTCGAAGGACCCGACTACACCTACGGGGCGATGACGGCGCACCAGCTGATCGGCTACCTGGCCATCACCGTCGGGCTGATGAGCGTCCTCACCGTCGTCCGCCACACCAGGACCGAGGAGGAGACGGGCCGCGCCGAACTGCTGCGGGCCAACGTCGTGGGCCGGCACGCCCAGCTGGCCGCCGGCCTCACCGTGGCGGTCGCCGCCAACCTCGCCATCGGGCTGCTGCTCGCCGCCACGCTCGGCGGCTCGGGGGTGGAGACGGTCACCGGTTCCGGCTCGCTGCTCCTCGGCGCCGCCGTCGCCGCGGCCGGCATCGGCTTCGCGGCCATCACCGCGGTCGGCGTGCAGATCAGCACCTTCTCGCGCGGCGCCTCCGGGCTCGGCATGGCCGCGGTCGGCGTCGCCTTCGCGCTGCGCGCCGTCGGCGACATCGGGAGCGACCCCGTCTCCTGGCTCTCCCCGATCGGCTGGGCCCAGCGCACCTACGCCTATGTCGACGACCGCTGGTGGCCGCTGCTGCTCAACCTGGCGCTGGCCGCCGCCTGCGCCGCCGCGGCCTTCACGCTCTCCACCCGCCGCGACGTCGGCGCCGGACTGCGGCCGCCACGCCCCGGCCGGCCCGCCGCCTCCGAGGCACTCAGCCGCCCGCTCGGCTTCGCCCTCCGGCTGCACCGCGGCGTGCTGCTCGGCTTCGCCGCAGGCGGACTGCTGTTCAGCCTGATGTACGGCTCCATCCTCGGCAGCGCCGAGGACATGATCAGGGAGAACGAGCAGCTGCGGGAGCTCACCGAACAGCTCGGCGGCGGCGTGGTGGAGTCGTTCGCCTCGGTGGTGATGACCGTCCTCGTCGTCCTCGCCGCCTGCTACGTGGTGGTGGCCGCCCTACGGGCCAGGACCGAGGAGACCGGCGGCCGCGCCGAGCCCGTGCTCGCCACCGGGCTCTCCCGCACCCGCTGGCTGGCCAGCCACCTGACCGTGTCACTGGTCGGCGGCACCGCCGTGCTGCTGCTCGCCGGCCTCGGCTTCGGGCTCTCCGGCGCCGCGTCGACCGACGACTGGAGCCTGGTCCCCGCGCTGACCGGCGCCTCGCTGGCCTACGCGCCCGCGCTCTGGGTCACCGCGGGCGTCGCCGTGGCGCTCTTCGGCTGGCTCCCGAACGCCTCGGCCGCCGCCTGGGCCGTTCCGGGGTACTCCTTCCTCGTGGTCTATCTGGGTGATCTCATCGACCTGCCCGACTGGCTGGCCGACTTCTCCCCGATCGGCCATGTCCCACAGGTGCCGGCGGCCGCCCTCGAGTGGACGCCGCTGCTGGTCCTGACCGCGGTGGCCGCCGGGCTGATCTGGCTCGGCCTGGCCGGCTTCAACCGCCGCGACCTGGACTGCAAGTGACCGGTGCCGCCCGGCCCGCCCCGGCGGGCCGGGCGGCACCGGGCGCCCACCCAACGGAGCAACCACCCACCCGCTGGGACCATCTCCGGATGCGACCTCCGTGACGCGCTGTTCGCATAGGTGACAACCCGTCACGCGTCTCTGCGTGCGGCAGACGACCCGGAGGTCACCGCTCATGAGAATCGCGCTCTCCAGAAGCCGCCTGGCCGCCGCAGCGGCCACCCTCCTCCTCTCCCTGGGAACGGCCGCCACCCCGACCCTGGCCTGGGCCGAGGCGCAGGCCGACTCCGGCCCGACCACCCCCTCGGCACCGCTGACCATCTCGCCGAGCTCGGGGCCCCCCAACACCTCCGTCACCGTCCGGGCCACCTGCGAGCCCAACGGCCCGGCGACCTCGCCCGCCTTCCAGCAGGACATCACCCTGCGGCAGTCGAGCAACAACCAGTGGGTCGGCACCGGCCGCATCAAGTCCAGCGGTCTCCAGTCCGGGAAGAGCTACACCGTCACCGTCCGCTGCCGGGACGGCGTCACCCTGACCACCAACTTCACCGTCACCTCCGCCACTCCCACCGGCGGCGCGGCCGCCGGCTTCGGCGGCAGCAGCGGCGGCGTCGGAGGCGGCGACTCGGCCGCGACCGCGCTGGCCGTCGGCGGCGGCGTGGCGGTGGCAGGCACCGCCGGCTACCTGTTCCTCGCCCGCCGGCGCCGGGCCACCGGCAGCCACTACTGAGAGGCGCGGCGGTGCGCCAGATCCTGCGTCGGCTGCGGGGCGCCGACCGACCCCCTCGCCTGCGGGTCCCGCGGGCGATGCGGAAGGTCAAGCCCCGGCGCACCCCGCGCACCCCGCGGGACCCGCGCAAGGTCAGGTCCAGGCCCGAGAAGGCCCGCACGGGCCGGGGGGCTCGCGAGGCCGGCAGGCCGAGCGAGGCCCCCGAGGTGGCCACGACCGGGACCGCGACCACGGCCCGGGCCGAGGAGAAGGCCCCCGCCGGCGCCCCCGCGGGGGCGGCCGGGGACGCCGGGGGCGGGCGGCGCAGGCGGCGCCGCCTCGGGTCCGTGCTGAACCCGCTGCGGCCCGTGCGGTTCCTCGGCCGGCTCGTCCGCCGGCCGCTGGTGGCCTGCGTCGGCGTGCTGGTCCGGGCGGTGCGGTGGGTCGTGCGCTGGTACCGCCGCGTCGCCCGGCCGGTGGTGTCGGCCGCCCGCGCCGTCAAGCGGCTGGTGCTGGCCCGGCCGGGCGACGGCAGCCGCGCGGCGGCGGCCCGCGTCAGCCGGCAGCAGCGGCTCGCGCTGCGCGCCCGCCGTCTCGAGGTGGCGGCCGCGGCCTCCGCCGTCACGGTGGGGCTCGCCGGCGGGCTGCTGCTGCCCGGCTCGGGCGAGGTCGTCAGCGAGGCGCGGGCGTCGAGCAGCATCGCGGAGGGCGTCTCCCGGCCGGGCGCGGTGGACGCCCCCGGCGCGGCGCCCGACGCGGGCTCCACGGCCAACCTGGACGGCTCGGAACAGCCTTCGGGAGTGGTCGCGCCGCCGCTGCCACGCTCCACCCCCACCCGGATCCGCATCCCGCAGCTCGGCACCGACGTCGAGGTGTTCGGCGCCCTGCTCGGCACGGACGGCGGGCCGCCGTCGCCGGCCGAGGAGGACGCCATGCGGGCCGCCTGGTACTCGGGTGGCGTCGCGCCCGGCGAGCAGGGGCCGGCCATCCTGGTCGGGCACCTGGACACCTACACCGGCCCCGCCGCCTTCGCCGGGCTCGGCCAGCTCCAACCGGGCGAGCTCATCGAGATCGACCGGGAGGACGGCCAGACCGCGCTGTTCGAGGTGGACTCCGTCGAGCAGTACCCGAAGGCGGACTTCCCCGACCTGCGGGTCTACGGCGCCGTCGACACCCCCCAACTGCGGCTGATCACCTGCGGCGGCCGCTGGACCGCGGACGGCGGCTACGACTCCAACATCGTGGCCTACGCCCGCCTGATCGGCACCATCGCGCCCCCTGCCACCGGCCAGTGACCGGCGAGCGGCCGGAACACGACTGAGGCGTCCCGCGCTCGCGGGACGCCTCGGTGTGCCTCGGTGTGCCTGTGGGCGGTCAGGACAGGGTCTCGGCCGCCGTCGGGGAGCTGTCCCGCAGGAACTGCGAGCAGCGCTCGTACTCCTCGTCCTCGCCGATCGCCTGGGCGGCGCGCGCCAGCGCGTGCAGGGCGCGCAGGAAGCCCCGGTTGGGCTCGTGCTCGAACGGGATCGGGCCGTGGCCGCGCCAGCCGTTGCGCCGCAGCGCGTCGAGGCCCCGGTGGTATCCGGTGCGGGCGTAGGCGTAGGACTCGACCGTGCGGCCCTCGGCGAACGCGTCGTCCGCCAGCTGTGCCCAGGCGAGCGAGGAGGCCGGGTACTTCGCGGCCACCTCGGCCGGCGCCGTGCCCGCGGCCAGCAGCTCGCGGGGCTCCGGATCGTCGGGCAGGTGGGTCGGGGGCGGGCCCCCGAGCAGGTTCTCGTGAATCGCCATGTCGTCCAGTGTGCCGCTTCGCTGAGGGGATTCGTCGACGATCGGTTCGGCCGCGAGCTACTTCAGGCGGGTGCCGGTGGAGCGCAGGTCGGCGCAGGCCTGGGTGACGCGGGCCGCCATGCCGGCCTCGGCGAGCTTGCCCCAGCTGCGCGGGTCGTACGTCTTCTTGTCGCCGACCTCGCCGTCCACCTTCAGCACGCCGGCGTAGTTGCGGAAGACGTGGTCGACGATGGGGCGGGTGAACGCGTACTGGGTGTCGGTGTCCAGGTTCATCTTCACCACGCCGTTGTCGAGGGCGGTGGCGATCTCCTCCTGGGTGGAGCCGGAACCGCCGTGGAAGACGAAGTCGAACGGCGAGGCCTTGCCGAACTTCGCCGCGACGCCCTCCTGGAGCTCCTTCAGCAGGTCCGGCCGCAGCACCACGTTGCCCGGCTTGTAGACGCCGTGCACGTTGCCGAAGGAGGCGGCCAGCAGATAGCGGCCCTTCTCGCCGAGACCCAGCGCCTCGGCGGTGCGCAGCGCGTCCTCGACCGTGGTGTACAGCTTGTCGTTGATCTCGTGGCTGACGCCGTCCTCCTCGCCGCCGGTGGGGGTGATCTCCACCTCCAGCACGATCCGCGCGGCGGCGGCCTGGGCCAGCAGCTCCTGGGCGATCTCCAGGTTGTCCTTCAGGGTCTCGGCGGAGCCGTCCCACATGTGCGACTGGAAGAGCGGGTTCTCGCCCCGGTCGACGCGCTCCTTGGAGAGGGCCAGCAGCGGCCGGACATAGCCGTCCAGCTTGTCCTTGGGGCAGTGGTCGGTGTGGAGGGCGACGTTGATCGGGTACTTCCGGGCCACGACGTGCGCGAACTCGGCGAGCGCGGTGGCGCCGGAGACCATGTCCTTGTCGTACTGACCGCCCAGGAACTCGGCGCCGCCGGTGGACATCTGGATGATGCCGTCGCTCTCGGCCTCGGCGAAGCCGCGCAGCGCGGCGTGCAGGGTCTGCGTCGAGGTGACGTTGATGGCCGGGTAGGCGAACTTGCCCGCCTTGGCCCGGTCAAGCATCTCGTTGTAGACCTCTGGGGTCGCGATCGGCATCTGTCCGCTCCTTGTATGCGTAGGTCTGCTCGCCGTCGTCCCGCTCATCCTCCCAGAGAAGGACCCCTACCGGGACAGCGCGCGACAGTTTCACGTGAAACGACTACGGTGTGTCATATCCCCTGTTCAGGGGGGCGATCAGGCCAGGCCCAGGTCGCTCATCGTGTACGCCTGGTAGTAGGGCAGCCCGGCCTCCTCGATGGCCGGCGCGGCGCCGCGCTCGACGATCACCGCGACCGCCACCACCTCGGCGCCGGCCTCCCGCAGCGCGGCCACCGCGTCGAGCACCGAGCCGCCGGTGGTCGAGGTGTCCTCCAGCGCGAGCACCCGGCGGCCCGCCACGTCGGGGCCCTCGATCCGGCGCTGCAGGCCGTGCGCCTTCCCTGCCTTGCGCACCACGAAGGCGTCGAGCCGCCGGCCCCGGGCCGCCGCCGCGTGCAGCATGGCGGCGGCCACCGGGTCGGCGCCCAACGTCAGACCGCCGACGGCGTCGAAGTCGAGGTCCGCGGTGAGGTCGAGCATGACCTCACCGACGAGCGGCGCGGCCTCGCCGTCCAGGGTGATCCGCCGCAGGTCGACGTACCAGTCGGCCTCCCGCCCGGAGGAGAGGATGACCTTGCCGTGGACGACGGCCTTGTCCTTGATCTGCCGCAGCAGCTCGTCACGCACGCTCATGGCTCACGACACTACGCCAGGCCCGTTCAGAGCCTGCGCCATGTCCAGCTTGTGGAGATCTCCAGCGGCTCCAGCTCGGTGACCAGGCGGGGATGGGTGTTGAGCCCGTTGGGCGGCCCCGACTGCGGCTCCACGCAGACGGCCTCGGGCTGCTCGTCGTAGACCACCACCCAGGGGGTGCGGCTGGCCACGGTCAACTCCAGCTCGTCCGGCCAGACCAGCGCGACGCGGACGCCGTCCGGCATGCCGAAGCAGTCGTCCCAGGGCCCGGGCCCGGGCGGGACCCGGTGGCCGGTCGGCAGGTGGTCGTCGCCGCGCTCCTCCTGCCACTCGGCGGTGAAGTCGATGGTGACGTCCTTGCCCTCGGGGCTCAGCGTGCGGAGGAACCAGGGGTGCCAGCCGGCCTGCGCGGGGAAGGAGTCGCCCAGCGTCTCCACACCGAGGGTGAGGGTGAGGCCCGAACCGTCCTCGGCCAACTCCACGAGCTGGCTGACCCGGCCCCGGTAGGGCCAGGCGTCGGAACCGCCACCGAGGTCGCAGACCAGGGCGGCGCTCCGGTCGTCCGCGCTGACCAGCCGCCAGGGCCGGTTCCTGACCGTGCCGTGGATGGCGTGCGGGCCGGCGTTCACCGGCAGTTGGTGGGTGGTGGTGCCGTTGCTGAAGCGCCCCTCGCGGGTGCGGCCGCACCAGGGCGCCATCACGAAGGAGCCGAACCGCTCGCCCTGGCGCAGCAGTTCGAGCCCGCCGACGCGGAGCGAGGAGAGCCGGCCGCCCTCGTCGGGGCGCACGGTCAGTTCGGTGTCGGCGGCGCGGAGTCGCACTCCGCTGTCGGTGTCGTCGGTGGTCACCCCATGACGATAACGATCTGATGCGACTATCCGACGTACGCAGGTCCTCATGTCGTCACCGCGCGGGCGTCGGCGGCGCGGTCAGCGGAGCACGCCGCGCCGCCGGCGAAGCGCCCGGCCGACGATGACCGCGGAGGCCAGCGCGATGGCGGCGGCCGGCGCCGCCCAGCGCAGCACCACGGCGGTTCCCGTCGGCTGCCCGGGCGCGGGATCGGGGGCGTACCGGCCGCGCGGCGGGGCGTGATCCACCTCCTCCGCGCTCCGACCGATCATCGTGCGCCGGGCGAAGTCTGCCTCCGGCTCGGGCAGGGCGGCCTCGGCCGCGACCAGCTCGTCGACCTCGTCGATCTCGACGACCCCGTCGGCCCCGTCCACCTCGTCCACCGGGTCGAACCCGTCGATGTCGTCGATGTCGTCGACCTCGGCGAGACGGGCGGCCTCGGCGATGTCCGCGACCTCGGCCGGCCGGTGCTCGGGCTCCGGAGCGGCCGGGATGACCGGGATCGCCGGCTCGTTGTCGTCGGGCGCCCCGATGCCGGCGGCCAGGGCCGTGGGCGGTGGCGGCTCCTCGCCGTCGACCGCGGACCGCGACAACTCCTCGACCAGCGCCTCGGCGAACCGGTCGAGCAACCTCCGGGCCGCCGCGGCCCGCTGCTCGGCCGCGTGGTCGGCGAGCCGGCCGCCGGCCTCGACCGTGCCGCGGAAGGAGAGCGTGCACCCCGGGCGGTCGGTCACCGGGCGGGGCACCACGGTGAGCGTGAGCCGCACCGTGCCCTCGCCCCTGACCTCGGCGCCCGCCGCCTCGACCGTGACGCCCTCGCCGCGCTCGGACAGGGTCAGGGTGCCGCCGTAGGTGATGGTCGAGGAACCGATCCGCACTCTCATGCGGCCGGCCAGCGCGCCGCCGGGCTCCAGACGCAGCCCGGGCACACAGCGCGCCACCCGCTCCGGCTCGGCGAACGCACTCCGCACGGCGGTGGCGGACAGTGGCAGATAGACCTCGTGCTCCATGGCCATGGCGCGGAGCCTACCCACACCACATGATCGGATCACTTATTCATCCCCACCGCGCGCCGGGCCGGCCGGCGGCGGCGCGCCATCAGCCGGAACGGCCGGGCCCCAACGCGCTGGAGGAGGTGCCGAGCCGCTCGGCCGCCGCCTGCTCCAGCGGGGGCACGACCGCCATGCAGGCCAGCAGGGCGGCCACCACTCCCACGCTCAGCAGCAGGAACCGGCGGCGGACGCGCGGGCACAGGTCGCTCCGGAACAGCCAGAGCACCAGCACCCCGCCGGCCAGCGCGTTGACCACCCCGGTGAGCAGCGCCGCGTTCAGCCGGCCGAAGAGCGGCAGGAGAAGGAAGGGGAAGGCGAGGCCGCCGAGCAACGCCCCGACGTAGTCGGCCGCCGACAGGTCGGCCACCGCGCGCCCCGCGTCCTGCTGTCTGATCCGCTGGATCAGCGTCATCAACAGCGGCATCTCGGCCCCGATCAACACTCCCATCGCCAGCGAGAAGCACACCAGCATCGGCGTGGCCTCGCCGAAGAGCAGGAAGCTGAGGTGGAGCGTCATCGCCGAGGTGCCGCCGACCAGCGCCAACACCACTTCGATCAGGCCGAAGTTGACCGAGGCACGGCCGCGCAGCCGCTTGGCGCCGAGCGAGCCGAGCCCCATCGCGAAGACCATCAGCGACAGCACGATGGAGGTGTGGGTGACCGTGTCCCCGACGAGATAGTCGGCCAGCGCGATCAGTTCGAGCTCGTAGACCAACCCGCAGGCCGCGCAGACGAATACCGTCAGCAGGACCAGAGTTCGCCCGACGCCCGCCGACACCGGGAGCATGGCCGTCGCCGAGCACTCCGCCTCGGAGCGCTCGGCGTCGGACGTCTGGATCATGAACCGAACGTTACGTCACACCTCGGGATCGAACTGTCACCCACAGGAGTGGTTTCACGGCGACCGCCCCCCTCGGCGACCCTGGTCCTGGTCGCCACCAGCCGCCCCTCCTGCGGATAGGCGTGCCAGGTACGCCAGTGCACCTGGCCGCCCTGCCGCTGCGCGAGCAGCGCGGTGAAGGCGTTGGGGTCACCGGGGAACAGGCCGGCGAGACCGTGCGGATGCTCCGCGACCAGGGCCAGCAACTCCTGGGCGCGCCCGGCGAACGAGCCGGCGCTCAGGCTCTCGACGCGCGCCGCGAACTCGTACTCGAAGTTGCCGAGCCGCCGGGAAACCCCCAGGGGCAGCGGGGTGTTGCTCCCCGGCATGCACGCGACGGTCTCGGAGCAGGCGCCGTCCCGATGCTCGAAGAGCACCTGATGCGAGGCGCCCAGCACCCGCAACTGCACCCGGGCTCCCGAGAGTTCGAGATCGAGGGTGGCCAGGGACGGCAGCGGTTCCCGGCCCAGCGCCCAGGCGAGGTCGGCGGCGCGGGTGTCGGTGTAGGCGGTGTGGATGGTGGTGAGCATGGGTCGGCCCCCCGCATGCGGGCAGTTGAGGGTGGTGTGGATCGCCCCTCGGGACACTCGAAGGCAGCGCCACCACCGAACCACGGAACTACCGGCAGCATCAGCGTTTTTACCCAACTTCACCAGGTTTCCATCCCCTCGGGGGGAGGGTGGCTCAGGTGTTCGCACCCGGCGGGGCGATGTCGCCCCGGAACGGCCCGCGCCAATTCACCGACGGGCGTGCGCAATTCGAACAGAACCGCACAGTCAACGCGCGGAGACTCCGCGAAATATGGCCTTTCGGCCCGAAAAGGATCGAAACGCTGGTAACAGCTCAGCGTGCTTCACATCTCGTCTGCACAACGGTCACTCGGCCGCACTTGTTCGCGCTCTCATCTGTGAGGAAGCTCAGCGGAACTTCACACCGAAGTGACTTACTGGGGAAGGCCCGATTGATGACGAGATTCGGCAGAACGTCGAAGATCGCCGCGGCCCTGCTGGGAGGCGCCCTCGTCCTCTCTGCCTGTGGCGGCGGCGACGACGAAAGCGGCAACGAGAACGAGAACGAGTCGAGCGGCTCGGGCGGCACGGTCACGTATGCCATGGCCCAGCCGTGGCAGAGCTACAACAACACCACCGCGGGCGCCAACACCGTCGCCAACGGCCAGGTCATGGAGCAGGTGCTGTCGGGCTTCTGGACGTTCGGAGACTCGGACGGCCAGCCGATCCCCAACGAGGACTTCGGCACCTTCGAGATGGTCTCCGAAGACCCGCTGACCGTGGACTACACGATCAACGAGGCGGCCGTCTGGTCCGACGGCACCCCCATCGACTGCGACGACATCCTGCTGTGGTGGACCGCGCAGAGCGGCGCCTTCGACGGGCTGTTCTCCGCCGTCGGCACCCAGGGCGTCGAGGACACCGCCCAGCCGGAGTGCGAGCCGGGCGGCAAGTCCTTCACGCTGCTCTACGACCAGCCGTACGCGGACTGGCTGACCGCCGGCCCGGGCCACGGCAACACCGCCATCCAGCCGGCCCACATCGTCTCGGAGCAGGGCGGGTTCGCCTCCGAGGAGGAGTTCATCGCCGCGCTCCAGGGCGACGACCCCGCGGCGCTCGAGGCCGCCGCCGAGTTCTACAACAACGGCTGGGTGATCGAGGGCGCGCTTCCCGACCCCGCGCTGATCCCGTCCTCCGGCCCCTACGTCATCAGCGGCTACGAGGCCAACCAGTCCGTCACGCTCACCCGTAACGAGAACTGGTGGGGCGAGGAGCCGGCCAACGACTCGATCGTCTTCCGCACCATCGCCGACGAGGAGCAGGTCCAGGCCCTCCAGAACGGCGAGGTCGACATCATCGAGCCGCAGCCGACGGTGGACATCGCCCAGCAGATCCAGTCGGCCTCCGGCGTCGAGAACGAGGTGGGTGAGGAGTACACCTACGAGCACCTCGACTTCAACTTCAACGCCGGCCCGTTCGCCGAGTCCATCGAGCTGCGCCGGGCGTTCGCCCTGTGCGTGCCCTACGAGGACCTGGTCGTCAACCTGATCCAGCCCGTCGTGCCGGACGCCGAGGTCAAGCGCGTCCGCAACGTGGCGCCGTGGGACCCGGGTTACCAGGAGGCCGTGGACGCCTCCCAGGCCAGCATCGACGAGTACGGCACCACCGACATCGACGCCTCCCGGGCCATCCTGGAGGCCGAGAACGCCGTCGGCACCACCGTCCGCCTCGGCACCCTGGAGAACCAGCGCCGTCTCGACGCCGGCGCCCTGATCGAGGCCTCCTGCGAGCAGGCCGGCTTCGAGGTCGAGTTCGAGCCCGCGACTGACTTCTTCGACACCACCGGCGCGCTGGCCGAGAACCGCTTCGACGTGGCCATGTTCGCGTGGGCCGGCTCGCCCGACCGCTCCGGCTGGAACTCCACCTACCGGACCGTGAGCGAGTGCTCCCCCGAGGGCAAGGGCAACAACAACGGCTGCTACTCCAGCCCCGAGATGGACGAGCTGCTCGACCAGGTCCTGCGCACCTCCGACCAGGCCGAGGCCATCGAGCTGACCGCCCAGATCGAGGCGCTGCTCTGGGAGGACATGGTGACCATCCCGCTGTACCAGCACCCGGGCATCACCGCCTGGAACGGTGCGGTGGCGAACGTGATCCCCAACCCCTCGCAGAACGGCATCACCTGGAACGCCGACCAGTGGGCCAGGTCCTGACGACCCACTAGACCGACCGGTGGCCCGCCGAGGCGGGCCACCGACGGCGTACCACTCGCCCACGCGGGGCCGGGGGACACCCATCCCTCCGGCCCCGCCTTCGTACGGTGGCGGCGCGTCGCCGCGAACGCGCCCGCGTTCCGCCCCACCCCCAGCCCCCTGAACTCCTGGAGTCAGCGCACCATGCTCGTCTTCATAGCGCGGCGGCTCTTCGTCTCGATCTGGGTGTTCCTCGCGTCCTCCGTCATCGTCTTCTTCCTCTCCACACAGGTCAGGGACCCGCTGGCGGAGGCCAGGGCGCTGCCGGACGGTGCCCGCGAGAACGCGATCGCGGAGATCACCGAACGCATGCACCTGGACGACCCGATCCTCGTCCGCTACTTCCGCTGGCTGGGCGACGCCCTCGCCGGCGACCTCGGCACCAACCGGCAGGGCCAGAGCGTCAACACCATGCTGGAGTCGGCCTTCTCGGCCACCGTCCAGCTCATCGTCGGCGCCACCGTGCTCTCCATCGTGGTCGGCATCTCCATCGGCGTGATCTCGGCGCTCCGCCAGTACACGGCGCTCGACCAGACGGTCACGTTCGTCGCGTTCATCTGCTTCTCGCTGCCGCTCTTCTGGGTGGGCACGCTGCTCAAGCAGTTCCTCGCCATCGACTTCAACGACTGGCTGGCCGATCCCGAGATCTCCCCCCTCTTCATCGGCGGCATCTCCCTGCTCACCGGCCTGTTCTGCGGCTCGGTGGTGCTGGGCGACCGCCGCTCCCGCCTCGTCGCGTTCGCCTCGAGCGCCGCCGCCATGGCCGTGCTGCTCGCCGTGCTCTCCGCCACCGAGTGGTTCGCCGACCCCGGCCTCGGACCCGTCGTGGTGGCCATCACCGCCGTCGCCGGCGCCATCGGCTTCACCACCCTGGTGAGCGGCCTGGAGTGGCAACCGCCGCTGCGCGCGGCCCTGATCGCGGCGGCCATCGGCATTGTGGCCTACTTCGCCCTCGACCCGGTACTGGATAATCCACAGCTGCCGACGATCATCGGACTGGCGCTGCTGACGGCCGCCGTCTGCTTCGGCCTCGGCTGGTACGTCGGCGGCGACCTGTACCGGCGCAACGCCATCCCGGCCACGGTCCTCACCGGCCTCTTCGCCGGCGCCGTGATCTTCACCGACCGGATGCTCCAGTCGTTCGCCGACTACAGCGAATCGGTGGGCGGCCGCCCCGTCTCCACGGTCGGCGCGGAGACCCCCAACTACGAGGGCACCTTCTGGGAGAGCGGCCTCGACTCGTTCGGCCACCTGGCGCTGCCCACCCTCGCGCTGGTGCTCATCTCGCTCGCCACCTACACGCGTTACACCCGGGCCAGCATGCTCGAGGTGATGAACCAGGACTACGTGCGCACCGGCCGCGCCAAGGGCCTGAGCGAGCGGGCCGTGGTCACCCGGCACGTGCTGCGCAACGGCCTGATCCCGATCACCACGCTCATCGCCTACGACATCGGCACCATCGTCGGCGGCGCCGTCGTCACCGAGCAGGTCTTCGGCTGGTCGGCGATGGGCAGCCTGCTGTTCACCGGCATCGAACAGGGCGACCCCATGCCGATCATGGCCTTCTTCGTGGTGTCGGGCGGCGCCATCGTGGTCTTCAACATGATCGCGGACATCGCCTACGCCTTCCTCGACCCCCGCATCCGCCTGTCCTGAAGCCCTAAGGAGGCAAAGGCCATGACGCAGAACGCGCAGCCGGCCGGGGCGGAGAAGACCCCGGCGGCACCCGCCGCGGCCCAGGACGCCGCGGCCCAGGGAATGTCCATCGTCGCCCGCTCCCAGGGCCAGTTGGTGCGGCGCCGGTTCTTCCGGCACCGCGGCGCCCTGGCGGGCATGATCCTGTTCTTCATCGTGGTGGCGCTCGCCGTCAGCACGATCGGCGCCGGGCCGATCCCCGGCTGGTGGGACAAGGACCCCATGGCCACCGGCCAGGTGGTCGACGCAGGCCGGCCCACCCTGTCCGTGCTGCCCGAGTTCCTCGGCGGCGGCGGGCTCCACCTGGGTGAACACCCCTTCGGCCAGGACAACATCGGCCGCGACTACTTCGCCCTCACCATGCGCGGCACCCAGGTGTCGCTGGTGATCGCGCTGATCACCGGCCTGGTCGCCACCTTCGTCGGGACCCTGCTCGGCGCCGTCGCCGGCTACTTCCGCGGCTGGGCCGAGTCCGTGCTGATGCGCATCACCGACGTGATGATCGCCATCCCGACGCTGCTGATCGCGGGTCTGATCGGCGTCATCGTCGCCGGCCGCGGCATCGTGATCTTCGCGGTCTTCCTCGGCCTGTGCCTGTGGACGCAGATCGCCCGGCTGGTGCGCGGCGAGGTGCTGTCGCTGCGGGAGAAGGAGTACGTGGAGGCGGCCCGCTCGGTCGGCACCCGCTCCCGGCGCATCATCTTCAAGCACATCCTGCCCAACACGATGGGCGTGATCATCGTCTCGGCGACGCTGATGATCGCCAGCGCGGTGCTGACCGAGACCGCGCTCTCCTTCCTCGGTCTCGGCGTACAGGCGCCGGACACCTCGCTCGGCCGGCTGATCAGCGACTACCGCACGGCGCTGACGGTCCGCCCCTGGCTCTTCTACTGGCCGGGCGCCTTCATCATCGCCATCGCCCTGTCGATCAACTTCATCGGCGACGGCCTGCGCGACGCCTTCGACCCCCGACAGACCCGGGTGCGTGACTGATGTCTTCCCTTACCCCACCTGTGACCCCGTCCGAGGGCGTCGCGCCGACCGAGGCCGTCGTGACCGAGGCGGCCGAGGAGGTCCACGCGGCCAGGACACTGGCCGACTCGCGGCCGCCGTCGGACGAGGAGATCCTGACCGTCGAGAACCTGACGGTCGAGTTCCCCACCGACGACGGCGTGGTGCGGGCCGTGCGCGGCGTCAGCTACACCCTGCACGCCCGCGAGGTGCTGGGCATCGTCGGCGAGTCGGGCTCCGGCAAGTCGGTCTCGTCGATGGCCGTGATGGGTCTGCTCCCGAAGAACGCGCGGATCCGCGGCAGCATCCGCTACCGCGGCCAGGACCTGCTGGCGCTGCGCCCCAAGGAGCAGCGCTCGCTGCGCGGCCGGAAGATCGCGATGATCTTCCAGGACCCGATGACCTCGCTCAACCCGGTCCGCACGGTCGGCGACCAGCTCGCCGAGGCGGTGCTCGCGCACCACCTGGTGCCGCGCAAGCGCGCGCTCGCCCGGGCGCGGGAGATGCTCGACCTGGTCGGCATCCCGCAGGCCGACAAGCGGCTGCGGTCCTACCCGCACGAGTTCTCCGGCGGCATGCGGCAGCGCGTGATGATCGCGATGGCGATCATCAACGACCCCGACGTGATCATCGCGGACGAGCCCACCACGGCCCTCGACGTGACCGTCCAGGCGCAGATCCTGGAGAAGCTGCTCGAGGTCAAGGACGAGGTCAACGCGGCGATCCTGATGATCACCCACGACCTGGGCGTGATCGCGGGCATGGCGCACCGCACCCTGGTGATGTACGCCGGCAAGCCGGTCGAGATCGGCGAGACCGACCAGGTCTTCTACGAGCCCCGGATGCCGTACACCGCGGGCCTGCTCGGCTCCATCCCCTCCCTCGAAGGCGATCGGGACGGCCGGCTGCGGCCGATCGGCGGCACCCCGCCCTCGCTGATCCACCTGCCGCCCGGCTGCCCGTTCTCGCCGCGCTGCCCGCTGGCGACGGACGAGTGCCGGGCGACCGAGCCGGAGCTCGCCGCGGTGGGCGAGGGCCACTCGGCGGCCTGCCACCACAGCGACACCCTGGCCGAGGCCGAGGACGCCACCGCGTTGTTCCGCACGACCAGCCCAGAGGAGGCCTGATGTCCACGCAGAGTCCCACTCCGACCTCTCGGGAGCTGCTGAGGGTCACCGACCTGGTGGTCAACTTCCCGGTGCGCGGCGGCGGCCTGTTCCGCCGGGTCGTGGGCCAGGTGCAGGCGGTCAGCGGGGTGTCGTTCTCCGTCGGGGAGGGCGAGACCCTGGGGGTGGTGGGCGAGTCCGGGTGCGGCAAGTCCACCACGGGCCGGGCCGTGCTCCAGCTGATCAAGCCGACCTCCGGCTCGGTGACGTTCGACGGCCAGGAGATCACCGGCCTGTCGACGTCCCAGCTGCGGGCGGTGCAGCGGAACGCCGGCATGGTCTTCCAGGACCCGTACGCCTCGCTCAACCCGCGGCTGCCGGTGAACGACATCGTCGCCGAGCCGCTGAAGGTGCAGGGCGTCTGGCGCGAGGGCGGCAAGGCCAGGGTGGCCGAGCTGCTGGAACTCGTCGGCCTGAGCCCGGAGCACGGCAACCGCTACCCGCACGAGTTCTCCGGCGGCCAGCGGCAGCGCATCGGCATCGCCCGGGCGCTGGCGCTCGACCCGAAGCTGCTGGTGCTGGACGAGCCGGTCTCGGCGCTCGACGTGTCGGTGCAGGCGGGCGTGGTCAACCTGCTCGAGGACCTCCAGGACCGGCTCGGCGTGGCCTATGTCTTCATCGCCCACGACCTGTCGGTGGTCCGGCACATCTCGGACCGGGTCGCGGTCATGTACCTGGGCAAGATCGTGGAGACCGGCACCCGGCAGGACGTCTACGAGCGGCCCAGCCACCCGTACACCCAGGCGCTGCTCTCGGCGGCGCCGCTGGCCGACCCGCGACGGGAACGGGCCCGCCGTCGGACGGTGCTCACCGGGGACGTGCCGAGCCCGCTCTCGCCGCCCAGCGGCTGCCGCTTCCGCACCCGCTGCTGGAAGGCGCAGGACATCTGCGCCACCGAGGAGCCGGCGCTCAAGGACCGGGGAACGGCCCATCCGGTGGCCTGCCACTTCCCGGAGGAGGCGGAGAAGGCCGCCCCGGCCCCGGCTCCCGCCCCGGCGGCCTGACGGCGGTCTCCCTCCCACCCACCGGCCCTCCCGGGGCGGTGGGTGGGACGGCCGAGCCGTCAGGACTCGTCGGCGAGCAGTTCGTCGATCCGCCGCACCTTGGACGTCAGCCCGTCGGTGACGCCGTCCCGCACGTCCGCCTTGAGGACCAGGCTGACGCGGCTCACGCCCCGCGCCCGCACCGCCTCGACGGCGGCCTTCACCACCGCCATCACCTCGTCCCACTCGCCCTCGACCGAGGTGAACATCGCGTCGGTCCGGTGCGGCAGCCCACTCTCCCTGACCACCCGCACCGCCGCCGCGACGTCCTCCCCGACGTCCTCAGCCGAGCCGATCGGCGTCACCGAGAACGCGACGATCACGCGTCATCGCCTCCGGCGCCGCCACCGTTCCCCTCGTTTCCCTCGTTCCCCTCGTTCTCGTCGCCCTCGGCCGACTCGGCGTCCTTCTCGAGACCGAGCCGCTCGACCAGCCACCTGTCGAACTCGACCGAGGCCCGCACCCAGCTGACCAGGCTCGCCACGAAGTGGTCGAAGCCCACCCCGGCGCCGATCAGCATCTGCACCTCACCGATCAGCCGGACCGAGCCGTCGTCGTTGGTGTGCGTGTACACCTTGGGCCACAGCGTGGTGTGGTTCCACTCGTCGACGCTCTCCAGCAGCCGCGGCTTGTCGTCGATCGTGTGCGGCCGGTCGTAGAACGTCCGCACCGACAGGATCCGCTGCTGCTTCTCGCCCCGGAACATGAAGTAGGTGCGGAAGTCCTTCCAGGGCGCCACCAGGTCGCCCTGCTTGTCCACCACGTACTTCAGCTTCATCCGGTCGAGCAGTTGCTTGATCAGATCCTGGTTCGGCATGATCGGCCCCGCCGGCTTGCGCGCCTGCTGCGGCTGGCCGCCGGACTGGTCGCCGGACGGGCGACCGGGCTGGCCCCCGAAGTTCGGGATTGCGGACGGGTCGACAGACACGGGATAAGTCCCTTCATACGGTTTTAGAGGGCGTTCCCCATCCTCTCCCATCACTCCCGGGACATGGCAACCAGTCGTAGCCCACCGTCGAGATCCGCGTCCACCCGAACGGTGTCACCGTCCCGCACCTCGCCGGAGAGGATCTGCCTGGCCAGCGGGTCGCCGATGGCCGTCTGCACCAGGCGGCGCAGCGGCCTGGCGCCGTAGGCCGGGTCGTTGCCCTCGACGGCCAGCCAGCGCAACGCCAGCTCCGTGACGTCCAGCGTGAGCCGCCGGTCGACGAGCCGCCGCTGGAGTGCGTCGATCTGCAGCTGGGCGATCCGCCCCAGCTCCTCGCCCGTCAGCGCGCTGAACACCACCAGATCGTCAAGACGGTTCAGGAACTCGGGCCGGAAGGCCGCCCGCACCGCCGCCAGGACCTCCTCGCGCTGCTCGGCCGGCTTGGCCAGCGGATCGATCAGGTGCTGACTGCCGAGGTTGGAGGTGAGGATGAGGATGGTGTTGCGGAAGTCGACCGTGCGGCCCTGGCCGTCGGTCAGCCGCCCGTCGTCCAACACCTGGAGCAGGATGTCGAAGACCTCGTGGTGGGCCTTCTCCACCTCGTCGAGCAGCACCACGGTGTAGGGGCGGCGCCGGACCGCCTCCGTGAGCTGACCGCCCTCCTCGTACCCCACGTAGCCGGGGGGCGCCCCGACCAGCCGGGCCACGGAGTGCTTCTCGCTGTACTCGCTCATGTCGATGCGGACCATGGCCCGCTCGTCGTCGAAGAGGAAGTCGGCCAGCGCCTTGGCCAGCTCCGTCTTGCCGACGCCCGTGGGCCCGAGGAACAGGAACGAGCCGGTGGGCCGGTCGGGGTCGGCGATCCCGGCGCGGCTGCGCCGCACCGCGTCGGACACGGCCCGCACAGCCTCCGTCTGGCCGATCAACCGACGGCCGAGCTCCTCCTCCATCCGGAGCAGCTTCTCCGTCTCGCCCTCCAGCAGCCGGCCCGCCGGGATGCCGGTCCAGGCGGAGACGACGTCGGCGATGTCGTCGGGCCCGACCTCCTCCTTCACCATGGTGGACCTGGCCGCCTCGGCCTCCGCCTCGGAGGCCGCCGCCAGCTCCCGCTCCAGCGCCGGGATCTCGGCGTACAGCAGCTTGGACGCGGTCTCGAAGTCGCCGTCCCGCTGGGCGCGCTCGGCCAGGCCACGCGTCTCGTCGAGCCGCTCCTTCAGCTCACCCACCCGGTTGAGGCTCTGCTTCTCCTTCTCCCACCGGGCGGTCAGGCCGCGCAGCTCCTCCTCGCGGTCCGCGAGCTCCCGCCTGATCCGCTCCAGGCGCTCCCTGGAGGACACGTCGGACTCGCCGGCCAGCGCCATCTCCTCCATCTTCAGCCGGTCGACCGAGCGCTGGAGCTCGTCGATCTCGACCGGCGAGGAGTCGATCTCCATCCGCAGCCGCGAGGCCGCCTCGTCGACCAGGTCGATCGCCTTGTCCGGCAGGAAGCGCGAGGTGATGTACCGGTCGGAGAGGGCGGCCGCGGCGACCAGCGCGCCGTCGGCGATCTGCACCTTGTGGTGGGCCTCGTAGCGGCCCTTCAGCCCGCGCAGGATGGCGACGCTGTCCTCCACGCTGGGCTCGGCCACCAGCACCTGCTGGAAGCGCCGCTCCAGCGCCGCGTCCTTCTCGATGCGCTCGCGGTACTCGTCGAGCGTGGTGGCGCCGACCATCCGCAGCTCGCCGCGGGCCAGCATGGGCTTCAGCATGTTGCCCGCGTCCATCGCCGAGTCGGCGCCGGCGCCCGCGCCGACGACGGTGTGCAGTTCGTCGATGAAGGTGATGATGCGGCCGTCGCTCTCCTTGATCTCGGCGAGCACGGACTTCAGCCGCTCCTCGAACTCGCCCCGGTACTTGGCGCCGGCCACCATCGCGCCGAGGTCGAGCGAGACCAGCCGCTTGTTCTTCAGGGACTCGGGCACGTCCCCCTTGACGATGCGCTGGGCCAGGCCCTCGACGACGGCGGTCTTGCCCACCCCCGGCTCGCCGATCAGGACCGGGTTGTTCTTGGTGCGGCGGGAGAGCACCTGCACCACCCGGCGGATCTCGTGGTCCCGGCCGATCACCGGGTCGAGCCGCCCCTCGCGGGCGGCGGCCGTGAAGTCGGTGCCGAACTTCTCCAGCGCCTTGTAGGTGCCCTCGGGGTCGGGGCTGGTCACCCGCTGCCCGCCGCGGCCGCGCTGGAAGGCGGCGAGCAGCTTCTTGTCGGTGGCGCCCTGGCGGCTCAGCAGCTCCCCGGTGGCCCCGCCACGGGCCGCGAGGCCGATCAGCAGGTGTTCGGTGGAGATGAACTGATCGCCCAGCTCCTTGGCCCGCTGGGCGGCGTCCGAGAGGACGGACAGCATCTCGCGGTTCGGCTGGGGCTTGGCGACGGACGAGCCCTGCACGCTCGGCAGCCCGCCGAGCAGCCGCTCGGCGCCGGAACGCAGGGCCGCCTGGTCGGCGTCCACGGCGGCCAGCAGGTCCTGGATGTTCTCGTTGTCCTGCCCGGAGAGCAGGGCGAGCAGCAGATGAGCCGGCGTGATGTCCGGGTGCCCGTCGGCCAGCGCCCGATCGTTCGCGGCACTGATCGCGTCCCGGCTCCGATTGGTCAGCTCGGCGTTCACTTCCGGCGCTCCTCCCTGTAGCTGCTAGCAGCTGCGTGCGATAAGTTGAGTCTATCTCACTCAAGTGACGATGCGCACACCCCTTCGTATTCCTCTTCCGGGTGAAAGAGATCTCCGCGCCTCCCGGTTCGACCGAGCGTGGGAAACGCTGGCACCCGACCAGGAGAGGAGGCACCATGACCGTCATGGCCGCCCACGAGCCCCCGCGCGCACAGCACGACCTCCTCGAAGTCTTTCTGGGCCTGGACACCCCCGACGGATACCGGGCCGAGCTCATCGAAGGGGAGATCGCTGTGAGCCCACCGCTGAGCGGCGACCACGAGGACCTGATCGACCTGATCGTCGACGAGATCAGGCGGAAGTCGAGGACGCGGATGCAGTGCTCGGGTCACAAGGGGCTGGCGGTCCCCAGATCCGACGGCCTCTTCCCACCCAACCACCTCATCCCCGACGTGACGGTCGCCCCCCGTGACGTGCGGCTGTTCCGCGGCGCCCCCTCGTGGATGGAACCGGACGGCGTGGCGATGGTCGTCGAGGTGACCAGTGGTCGAGCCGGACTCGACCGGGTCGACAAGCGCTACGCGTACGCCCAGGGAGGCATCCCGCTCTACCTCCTGGTTGACCGCGACCAGGAATCCGTCAGCCTGTTCAGCGAGCCCCTGCGGGACGACTACAAGGAGGTCGTCTCCGCCCCCTTCGGCGAAGGGCTCCCCCTGCCCGACCCTTTCGGCTTCGAACTCGACACCGGCGACTTCATCTGACCCCCGCCCACCCTCACCCGCCGGCCGCGGCGAACAGCTCCCTCGCCTCGTCGGGGAACGGCCGGCCCACCACGTGGCCGTCGCCGCTGCCCACCGACATCACCGCGACCACCGTCCCCGACTGGCCGTCCGCCGCGAAGTCCTGGATCCACGGACCACCGCTCGAGCCGGCGGTCATGTCGCAGCCCTCGAGCACCAGACCGCCCACGTTGGGCGCCTGCGCCTCGTCGGCCCCCAGCACGTCCGTGTCGCCCTCGCAGTACCGCAGTGACTCGCCGTCGTACGGCTCGACCGCCGGATAGCCGAGCACGGCGACCCGCCGCCCCTCCGGCACCGGCTCGAACGCGATCCGGTTGGCGCCGTGCGCCTCCTGGACCGTCCGGCCGTCCTTCTCCGCCACGGTGAGGAACGCGTAGTCGTGCGGCAGCACCTCGACCGTCTCGCGGGTGACGTCCCAGCCCTCCGGGGTGTGCCAGGAGGCGATCCGCCAGCCGTCCTCCCGGTAGCTGTCCCGCCCGTGGTCGTAGCCGGGCACGAACCAGGCGTCGCGCGGCGGCTCCGGGTTGTCCCTGGTCCGCGCGCAGTGCGCAGCGGTGGCGACCACGCTGCCGTTGGGCGCGTCCACGACGGCGCCCGAGCAGAGGCCGAGCCGGCCGCCGCCCGCGTCCCAGATGATCTTTCCCACGGTACCGACGGCGCCGCCGTCCCACGGCTCCGAGGCGACGGCGGGCGGCGCGAGGAGCCCGGCGAGGGAGACCGCGGCGAGCGCCGGCAACAGCGGAGATGTCATAGGCACACCCTGGGATCACGCTCCGGGCATGTCCAGCCACCGTCAGCCGATCGAGTGGTGGAACGGGGCTCGCACTCCCGGCAAAGATCCGGCAAAGCCACCGCTCCGCCATCGGTGTGGACCACTGCCGCGCCGCAGGCGGCACCCCCGCCGTCCGGAAACCCCGTCCGGCCCATCCTCGCAGGCAACTTCCGCGTTTCACGGGCGCATTGACGGCTCCTTCCGGTACCACGAGCATGCCCGTGCCCACTACCACCGGAGGCCGCCGTGCGAGGAAGAGCACCCCGACCCCGCGCGATCGCCGTCGCCGCCACCGCGGCCACGGCGATCGCCCTGCCGCTGCTGTTGACCGGCCCACCCGCCACCGCCGACTCCGACGACACCGCGCTGCAGGCCGCGTTCGCCGAGGCCGCCGACCGGTACGGCGTGCCCGAGGGCGTGCTGCTCGCCGTCTCCTACCTCGAGTCGCGCTGGGACGGCCACGGCGGCGCCGCCAGCGTCACCGGCGGGTACGGCCCGATGCACCTGACGGACGCCGCGACCGCGCTGGCCGAGTCCACCGCCCGGGGCCACCACGCGGACGGGACGGAGGACCCACGCGGCGACGACTCCCGACCGCTGCCGGCCGCCGACCGCCCGGGCGCGGACTCCGCGACCGACGCGGTCCCGGCCGCGGCGCGCACGCCGGCGGCCACCACCCTGCCGCGCGCCGCCGCCCTCACCGACATCCCGGCCGACGAACTCCGCACCGACGAGGCGGCCAACGTCGCGGGCGGCGCCGCGCTGCTCGCCGACGCCCAACGCGCGCTCGGCGCCCCGGCGAGCGACGACCCCGCCGACTGGTACGGCGCCGTCGCCGCCTACGCGGGTGCCGAGACCCGGGAGGCCGCCGAGGTCTTCGCCGACGACGTCTACGACGTGCTCGCCACGGGCGCCCGTCGCGTCACCGACAGCGGCCAGCGGGTGACCCTCGCGCCCGTCGCCGTCACCCCGGACACCGCCACCGCCGACGCGCTCGGCCTGCCGGTCGGGGGCCGCGACCCGGAGGTGGAGTGCCCGCGGACGGTGGCCTGCGACTGGATCCCCGCGCCCTACCAGGACCTCGGCGGCGGCGACTACGGCAACCACGACCTCGCCGACCGACCCGACTCCCAGGACGTCGACTACATCGTCATCCACGACACCGAGGCCACCTGGGAGACCACGCTCGACCTGGTGCAGGACCCCACCTACGTCTCCTGGCACTACAGCCTGCGCTCCTCCGACGGCCAGATCGCCCAGCACCTGCGCACCAAGGACGTCGGCTGGCACGCCGGCAACTGGTACGTCAACGCCAAGTCGATCGGCCTCGAACACGAGGGCTTCCTCACCGATCCGGACGCCTGGTACACGGAGGCGATGTACCGCACCTCGGCCCGCCTGGTGCGCTACCTCGCCCGCGCGTACGACATCCCGCTCGACCGGCAGCACATCGTGGGCCACGACAACGTGCAGGGCCCCACCAACGCCAACGTCGCGGGCATGCACACCGACCCCGGCCCCTACTGGGACTGGTCGCACTACTTCGAACTCCTCGGCGCCCCCTTCCACGCGACGGCGGGACCGCGCGGCGGTCTCGTCACCATCGCGCCCGACTACGACACCAACAGCCCCGGCTATGTCGACTGCGGCTCACCCGGCCGGCAGTGCCCCCCGCACGGCTCGGGCGCCGTCCGACTGCACACCGCGCCCAGCCACGAGGCGCCGCTCGTCCGCGACATCGGCACCCACCCGGGAGACGGCGAGTCCTCGACCGGCGTGAACGACGTCGGCGCGCGCGCCTCGGCCGGACAGACCTTCGCGGTCGCCGACCGCTCGGGCGACTGGACGGCCATCTGGTACCTGGGACAGGAGGCGTGGTTCCACAACCCGGCCGACGCGCCGACCGCCGTCAACGCCCGCGGCCTCGTCGCCACCGGCAGGGACGGCGCCGCCACCATCCCGGTCTACGGCCGCGCCTACCCGGAGGCCGCCGCCTATCCGCCGGACGTTCCCGTGCAGTCCGTCGTGCCGCTCGCCTACCAGATCCCCGCCGACCAGGAGTACGCCGTGGGTCTCCGCACCGACAGCGAGTACTACCGGGCCGTCACCTTCGACCCGGCCGAGCACCAGGTGGTGCGCGGCGAGGAGTACTACCAGATCCAGCTCGGCCACCGGATCGGCTTCGTGCGCGCGGCCGACGTCGAGCTGAGGTGGTCGGGCAGCTGAGCAACCAGTCGCTGGGCGGGGCTCGTTACGATGAGGACGATGCCCCGCCAGCCGCTCACCATCGCCGCCGTCGCCGCAGCCGTGCTGGCCGCGCTCATGATCACCGTGGCAGCCAGGGACGGCTCGCCCTTCGCCATCGACTCCACGCTGAACGACTGGGCCGTCGACCACCGCAGCCCCGCCTGGACCACCACCTCCAAGGTGATCACCAACACCGGCAGCGGCCCCCCGGCCATGGTCCTGGGCGCGATCGTCGGCGCGCTGGCCCTGCCGCGCCGATGGTGGCTGGGCGCGGTGGTCGGCCTCGGCACCCTGTGGGTCGGCATGTTCTTCCGGTGGCTCCTGGTCAACTGGCTCGGCCGGCCGCGGCCTCCCATGGCCGACTGGCTCACCCACCCGGATAACCCGTCGATGCCCTCCGGTCACGCCGCCACATCCGGCATGATCGCCATCGGCTTCGCGCTCGTCCTCTCTCGCCACGCACCCCGCGCCATCGCCTACGCCATCCCCGCCGTCTGGCTGGTGCTGGTCGGCATCAGCCGGGTCTACCTCGGGGTCCACTGGCCCACCGACATCATCGCCGGCTGGCTGTACGCCATCGCCTACACCGCCCTGGTGCTGCCGCCGCTCGCCAACGCGCTGGCTAAGGTGCGCGGTTATGACACAGGCGATCGAAAGCGAGAGTCCTAGCGACCACGAGCTGACCACCGGCCGCCGAGGGCTGGCGCTCCGCGAGACCGCGGAGGGGTCGGGCGTCCGCTTCGAGATACGCCTCGACGGCCGGCCCATAGGCCGCGTCGAGCTGTGCACCACCCCCACGCCGACGGGCGGTCCTTCCCGTCACACCATCACCTACCGGCTCGAACCGGCGCACACCCGCCAGGGTCATGCCACGGCCGCCTGTTGGGCGGCGCTCGGGCACGCCCGGCGCGCCCTCGGCGCGCGGGAGATGCACGCCGACGTGCCACACGGCGACCGGGCCGGCGCCGACGTCGCCCTCCGCCTCGGCTTCCGCCACACCGCCGACACGGGCACGCACGCGGTCTTCCGCCTCTCGCTCACCGCCACCACCGGCGGCGCCCCGACTCCGCGCCCGACCGCCCGCGTCGTGCTGCTCGACGACGACGGCCGGCTCCTCCTCCGCTCCACCCGCCGCGGCGACACCGTCGTCTGGCGCACCACCGGCGGCGCGGTGAGGCCGGGCGAGACCCACGAGGACGCGGCGCTGCGCGGACTCCGTGAGGAGACCGGCCTGACCGGGGTCACGCCGGGCCCCGAGATCTGGCGCGGCCGCCCCTGGTTCGCCGTCATCGGGGGCGTGGCGCACGAGGTACGGCAGCGCTACTACCTGGCGCGGGTGCCGTCCCACCGGGTCGACACCTCGGGGTTCCAGGCGCGGGAGCCGGCCGACGTCACCGGCCGCCGCTGGTGGACGGTCGACGAACTCGCCGCCACCCCGGACCTCCTACGGCCGGCCGGCCTGCCCAAGCTGCTGGCCGACCTGCTGGCGGGCGGGCCGCCCGACCGGCCGATCGCCGTAGCCGGCTGAGGGTCTTGGGCTGGCCGGATCGTTACCAACAACATTTGTCGCAAAGGACGTTGAAGGGTCCGGGAAGGGATATTCCCGCCTTGCCCTCCATCAGCGGACAGAGCAGAGTGCGTGCACTCCGACAGCACAACCGAAAATGGATCCTCCATGCGCAAGCTGACTCTGTTGGGAACAGCCGCTGCCGCAGGCGCGCTGCTGGTCGCCGGGGCGACTCCGGCCCTGGCCACCGAGAACGAGGTGGGCCTGCACCAGAACCCCCCGATCACCGCTGACGATCCCGAGTTCGCCGGGAACGGGGAGTGCCCGACGATACCCGCCGACCAGGACGGATGGCACTTCGTCCTGCCCACGAACGACGCGGTCTTCCTCGAACTGCGGGTGACGTTCGAGCAGGGCGGCGAGCAGGTCGTCACGGTCTTCGGCCCGCCCAGCGACAAGCACGCCTACGTGGCCTCCGCCCCGGGCGACACCCTGATCGCCGCCAGCGCGACCGTCGAGGGCGGGCCGGTCGACTTCCGCCTCTCCCACACCTGCCCGGCCACCGAGGATTCCGAGGAGCCGGCCGAGCAGGAACCGGCCACCGAGGAACCTGACGAGCCCGGCCAGCAGGAACCAGCCACCGAAGAGCCCGAGACGCAGGCGCCGGGCGCCGGCACGGACGGGGGGAGCGCCGAGGAGGAGCCCGCCGCCGAGCCGACCTCGGAGCCGGCCCAGTCCTCCGGCGACGACGCCGATCTGGCCGAGACGGGCTCCAACACCCCGGTCATCGCCGCCTCCACCGGGGCCTTGGCCCTCCTCGCTGTCGGCGGCTACCTGGCCCTTCGCCGCCGCGGCCAGACCAACCGCACCTGACGATCTTTCACGGGGCCGCCCTCCCGAGGGCGGCCCCACGTCCGGCGCCTAGCGACCGCGGTCGGGGCGCCAGACCACGATCGCCGAGGACTGCCTGACGTCCTGGTAGGGCACCAGATCACGCCGATAGGAGGCGTGCACCTGAGCCTCCCGCTGACGCATCGCCACCGCGGCGCCCTCCACCGCGGCCTGCAGCTCGGCCACCTGTGCCTGAAGCGCCGCGACCTGCGTCTGCAGCGCGATGATCTGCTTGATCCCGGCGAGGTTGATCCCCTCGTCCTGGGACAGCCGCTGCACCTCGCGCAGCAGCTGGATGTCCCGCGCCGAGTACCGCCGGCCGCGGCCCGCGGTGCGGTCCGGGGAGACCAGGCCGAGCCGGTCGTACTGTCGGAGCGTCTGCGGGTGCAGCCCGGAGAGCTGAGCCGCGACGGAGATGACGTATACCGGCGTGTCCTCAGTCAGCTCGTAGGGGTTCCCAAAGGAGTTACTGCTCTGTCCGTGCCGGCCGTTCATCTCTTACTCTCCCTTCGCGGCCTCGAACAGCCCTGCCCGAGGATCCTCGCTCTCCACCGTCGCGCGATACTCCTCAAGGGCCTTGCGTGCACTGTCACCCAGGTCGCGGGGGACCGCGACCTCGATCGTCACCAGCAGGTCGCCCCGGGTGCCGTCCTTGCGCACGGCGCCCTTGCCACGCGCCCGCATGGTGCGACCGGCCGGGGTGCCCGGGGGCAGCTTCAGGGTGACCGGTGGACCACCGAGCGTCGGCACCTTGATCTCACCACCCAGCGCGGCCTCGGGGAAGGTGACTGGCACCGTGATGGTGAGATTGTCACCTCGTCTGCCGAATACCGGATGTTCGTCCACATGGACGACGACATACAGGTCGCCGTTGGGGCCCCCACGCTCTCCCGGCGCGCCCTTGCCGCGCAGCCGGATCCGCTGGCCGTCGTCGACGCCCGCCGGGATGCGGACCTGCATGGTGCGCGAGCTGGTGGCCCGCCCACTGCCCCGGCAGACCGTGCACGGGTCCTGGGCGATCAGCCCACGCCCCTTGCAGTCCACGCACGGGTCGGTGAGCGAGAAGCCGCCCCCACCGCCTCGGCTGACCTGTCCAGTACCGACACAGGTGGGGCAGACGCGCGGCGTGCCGTTCTTGTCGCCCGTGCCGGAACACGCCTTGCAGGCCGCGCTCGACGACATCCGCAGCGGCACCGTGGCCCCCGACACCGCCTCGGTGAAGCTGAGCGTCACCTCTGACTCGATGTCCTGGCCGCGGCGCGGGGCGGTGCGGGTGCCCGCGCCGCCCCGGTTGAACAGGCCGCCGAACACGTCGCCGATGCCCCCGCCGAACCCGCCGGCCGCCCCGCCGGGGCCGGTGCCCTGGGGGCCGCCGAACAGGTCACCGAGGTCGAAGTTGAACTGACCGCCGGCCCCCGGCCCCGGCCGGAAGCCGCCGTTGCCGAACAGGGCGCGCGCCTCGTCGTACTCCTTGCGTCGCTTCGCGTCGCCGAGCACGTCGTAGGCCTCGGAAACGTCCTTGAAGCGGTCCTCGGCGCGGGCGTCCCCCTTGTTGGCATCCGGGTGGTTCTCCCGGGCCAGCTTGCGGTACGCCTTCTTGATCTCGGCCTCGGTGGCGTCCCGAGGAACGCCGAGGACCTTGTAGTAGTCCTTCTCGATGAAGTCCTTGGTGCTCATCCCCGGCGATCCTCCTTCCCCACCACCGCGGCGTCAGCCCTCGTCAGGGCCACCGCCGTTGTCCTTCTCGGGCGCACTCTCCTCCTGTTCGGCGGGCTTCCCCGGCTGCGGCTCGGCGACACCCACCCGGGCCGGGCGAATCGTCCGGTCGCCGATCCGGTACCCCGGCTGGAGGATCTGCACGCACGTGGTCTCCGTGACGTCCGGCGAGTAGCTGTGCATCAGGGCCTCGTGGATCATCGGGTCGAAGGGCTCGCCCTCCTTGCCGAACTGGGCGAGGCCCATCTTCGCCGCCACCATCTCGAGCGACTCCGCGACGTGCTTGAAGCCGCCGACCAGCTCGCCGTGGTCCCGGGCACGACCGATGTCGTCGAGCACCGGCAGCAGCTCGGTGAGGAGGTTGGCGACGGCCACCTCCTTGACGGCGATCCGGTCGCGCTCGACCCGCCGGCGGTAGTTCTGGAACTCCGCCTGGAGCCGCTGCAGGTCCTGCGTGCGCTCGTTCAACGCCGAACGGGTCTGGTCGAGCTGAGCGGTCAGCGCCACGTCCTGAAGGTCGCCCGCCGGCGGCTCGGGGATCGCGTCCCCGGCCGCCGCGTCCGCGCCGGCCCCCTCCGCGGGGGACTCGGCGGCGGACTCCGCCGGCAGATCCTGGTTCGCCGCCTCGGCGTCGGGGACCTCAGGCTCCTTGTCGAAGCCCTGCGGGTCCTGGGTCACGCCGCACCACCCTTCGGCTTGTCGTCGTCCACGATCTCGGCGTCGACGACGTCCTCGTCGGCACCCGACGTGCCGGCCGCGCCGCCCGGCGCGGCCCCGCCGGCGGCCTGGGAGGCCTGGGCGTCGGCGTACATGGCCTGGCCCAGCTTCTGGCTGGTGGCGGCGAGCTTCTCGGACGCCTCGCGGATGGCCGCGGTGTCCTCGCCCTTCAGCTGCTCGGCCAGCTCGGCGATGGCGGTCTCGACCTCGGTCTTGACCTCGGCCGGAACCTTCTCCGCGTTCTCCTTGAGGAAGTTCTCCGTGGTGTACTTCAGCTGCTCGGCCTGGTTGCGCGTCTCGGCGGCCTCGCGGCGGCGCTTGTCCTCCTCCGCGTACTGCTCGGCGTCGCGCATCATCCGCTCGATGTCGTCCTTCGGCAGCGCCGAGCCGCCGGTGACGGTCATCCGCTGCTCCTTGCCGGTGCCCAGGTCCTTGGCGGAGACGTGCATGATGCCGTTGGCGTCGATGTCGAAGGTGACCTCGATCTGCGGGATCCCGCGGGGCGCCGGCGGCAGGCCGGTCAGCTCGAACATGCCGAGCTTCTTGTTGTACGCCGCGATCTCGCGCTCGCCCTGGTAGACCTGGATCTGCACGGACGGCTGGTTGTCCTCGGCCGTGGTGAAGATCTCGGAGCGCTTGGTCGGGATCGTGGTGTTGCGCTCGATCAGCTTGGTCATGATGCCGCCCTTGGTCTCGATGCCGAGGGACAGCGGGGTGACGTCGAGCAGCAGGACGTCCTTGACCTCGCCCTTGAGCACACCGGCCTGGAGGCTGGCGCCGATGGCCACGACCTCGTCCGGGTTGACGCCCTTGTTGGCCTCCTTGCCACCGGTGAGCTCACGCACCAGCTCGGCGACGGCGGGCATCCGGGTCGAACCGCCGACCAGCACCACGTGGTCGATCTCGGACAGCTGGATGCCGGCGTCCTTGATCACGTTGTGGAACGGGGTCTTGCAGCGCTCGAGCAGGTCGGAGGTCAGCTGCTGGAACTGCGCCCTGGTGAGCTTCTCGTCCATGTGCAGCGGGCCCTCGGCCGAGGCCGTGATGTAGGGCAGGTTGATCGTGGTCTCGGTGGAGGAGGAGAGCTCGATCTTCGCCTTCTCCGCGGACTCGCGCAGCCGCTGCAGGGCCATCTTGTCCTTGGAGAGGTCGACGCCGTGCGCGTTGGCGAACTGGCGGACCAGGTGGTCCACGATGCGCTGGTCCCAGTCGTCGCCACCGAGGTGGTTGTCACCGTTGGTGGCCTTGACCTCGACCACGCCGTCGCCGATCTCGAGCAGCGAGACGTCGAAGGTGCCGCCACCGAGGTCGAAGACGAGGATGGTCTGGTCGTCCTTCTCCAGGCCGTAGGCGAGGGCGGCCGCGGTCGGCTCGTTCACGATCCGCAGCACGTTCAGACCGGCGATCTCACCGGCCTCCTTGGTGGCCTGCCGCTCGTGGTCGTTGAAGTAGGCCGGGACGGTGATCACCGCGTCGGTGACCTTCTCGCCCAGGTACGCCTCGGCGTCCCGCTTGAGCTTCTGCAGGATGAAGGCGCTGATCTGCTGCGGGTTGAAGTCCTTGCCGTCCAGGCCGATCTTCCAGTCGGTGCCCATGTGGCGCTTGACCGACCGGATGGTCCGGTCCACGTTGGTGACGGCCTGCCGCTTGGCGACCTCACCGACGAGCACCTCGCCGTTCTTCGCGAAGGCCACAACGGACGGCGTGGTCCTGGCGCCCTCGGCGTTGGTGATGACGGTGGGCTCACCGCCTTCGAGAACACTGACGACGGAGTTCGTCGTACCCAGGTCGATGCCGACCGCACGTGCCATTTCGGTTTCCTCCGGCTGCTAACTGATCTGTCCTGTGTGTTGAGCGTAACCGACTCAAGACTGCCTCAGCCGACAGCCGGAGTCAAATGACCTGAGCGGAGGAGACTCAACTCTTGTTGCGGATGGCGACTCAACCGATTACGCTGAGTGACCATGAGTGTAGTTCAGACCCCCATCGGTAGCCGGATCCGCATCGACATCCGTGTCCAGGCCAGCATCAGCGTGTGGCTGGGCGTTCAGGCTGAGGCCCAGGAGCGCGACATCGTCCCTGATCTCCCCGGCGAAGGCCGTCAGGTCCCGCCAGACGAAGTCCACGACGTCGCCGGGCGCCAGCGCACCGTCCGCCCCCAGACGAGCGGTGAGCCGGTCGACGAGGGGGTAGAAGGCTCCGCCGGCCCCCCGCGCCTCCGTCACCCCGTCCGTGTAGCCGAGCAGCACGTCGTCCGACGCGAGATCGGTCGCGGCGAGTCGGGGAGCTCCCCCGTCGGGCAGTCCGAGGCCGAGCGGCGGGCCGGGCGGCGAGTCGAGCTCCCGCACCCGCCCGCCCCTGAGCAGCAGCGGCGGGGGATGCCCGCAGCTCACCAGGCGCACCACCGCCCCGCCAGGAGGGAACTCGAGCAGCAGCGCCGTGGCGAACAGCTCCGTGCGATCGCCCGCGTCCAGCCTGAGGCGCCGGTCGAGACGCGCCGCCACGCCCTCGAGTCCGGCCTCGTCGAGCGCCGCCTCCCGAAAGGCGCCGAGGATCGCGGCGACCGTGCCCACCGCCGCGACGCCGTGCCCCTGCACGTCGCCGACCAGCGCCCGCACGCCGAACGGCCCCGCCCGCACGTCGTAGAGGTCCCCGCCGACCAGCGCGCCGCGCTGCGCCGCCCGGTAGAGCCCGGCGCAGTGGACCGGCCCGACGTGCTCGGGAAGCGGCGGAAGCACCGCCCGCTGCGCGGCCTCCGCCACGCTGCCGAACACCACGAGGTCGCGCGTGTACCGCGCCCTGAACCACGCGACCAGCACGCTGAACGCGCCGATCGCCGCCACCGCCGCCAGGTCGCCGCCCGAGACGTGGCCGGGGCGCGTGACGGGAAGCGCCAGCAGCACGAGCACCGCGGCGCCGAGCACCGCGGTCAGGCCGGGCCCGTAGATCAGCCCCGTGAGCGGCGGAAGCGCGGAAAGCAGGTAGCCGAACTGCTGGGAGCGGGGCTCGGCCAGTTGGGCGACGGCCGTGCCGATCAGCAGCGCCGCCGGCAGCAGGCGAAGCCAGCGCGGCAGCACCTGCGCGGGGCCGGCACCGGGCAGCGGGCCAGGAAGGGGAAGGGTCACGGCGCCAGCCGCCCGACCGCCGGGCGCGGCGCCCGCTCAGCCATGACCGGCGCTCCGCAGCCGGGCGGCCTCCGCGCGGATCTCGGGAAGCTTGGCGTAGAGCACGTCGCCCGGGCAGTAGGTCTGGACGATGTCCCGGTGCCCCGAGACCACGTCGAGCTCGGCCGGATCGCCGGCCGGCACCCGGCTGTCGTCGTTGGTGGAGACCATGCGCACTCGGCCACGCGGATCGGTGCCCGGCCGCAGCTTCCAGGCGGCGATCTTGGCGATCGCCGAGACCAGCTCCGCCGGCACGCTGCCCTCGGCGCCGAAGTCGCCGAGCGCCGCGACGCCGACGCTGTCCGCGTTGAACCCGGTGGTGTGCGCGCCCTGCACGAAGCGGTCGGCTCCGCCGCCCCTGCCCTCGTAGATGGTGCCGCAGCGGTCGACCACGAAGTTGTAGCCGATGTCGTCCCAGCCCTTCCAGAGGACGTGGTCCTGCTGCATGGCGCGGAGCATCTCCGGCACGTCCTCGCAGTCGTAGTCGTCCGGGTGGTTGGTGTGGTGGACGAAGACGGCCCGGGCCGCGCCCGTGTAGGTCACCGGCTCGGTGCGCAGTTGCTCGTCGGCGCCCCAGGTCGCTCGGGTGACGACGTCGGGGGCGGCCGTGGGCCGCTCGACGGGCGGCAGCGGGCGCTCGGCGGCCGGCGGCGTCGGGCTCTGGTCGGCCAGGGGCGGGGCGTCCCAGGTCACCAGCGTGGCGATGGGCAGGATGGTCGCCGCCCACAGCGCGATCCGGCGTACCCACATGCGCACTCCCGAGGTCAGGCCCTCAGGGCAGGATCTTGACAGCGCTCGACCAGTTGAGGCCGAGTCGCTCCTGGGCCGCCATGTGCAGGAACTGAAAGGCCTCCAGCTCCCGGGCGCGGCGTAGCGGCCCCACGTCCAGCGGCCGGAGTCCGCCGGAGGCGGCCAGCTCGGCCACGCTTCGCTTGGCGTCCTCGTCGTCGCCCGCGATCAGTACGTCCAGTGGCTCTCCGGCGACCTGGCCGGAGAGCAGGGTGGCGGCGAAGGTGGTGTTGAACGCCTTCACCACCGGGGCGCCGGGGGCGGCCTCGGCGGCGATCTCCTCGGCGGCCGAGGTGCCGGCCGGCACCGCCAGCGAGTCGAAGGTGGAGAAGTCGACGGGGTTGCAGATGTCGACGATGACGGAGCCGGTCAGCGCCGTGCCGTAGTCGGCGACCACCTCCCGCCCGGCCGGATAGGGCACCGCGAGCACCACCAGGTCGGCGTCCTCGACCGCGATGGCGTCGGACTGGCGAACGTCCCCGTCGCCGCCGGGGGCCGCGCGGCGCAGTTCCTCGGCCAACGCCGCCGCCTGCTCCGCCGAGCGGCCGACCAGCCGCACGGTGTGGCCCCCGGCCAGCGCCCGGGTCGCTATGCCCCGGGCCATGTTGCCCGGGCCGATAATCGCGATGATCACCTCTCCATGCCAGCACGCGCCCCAGAAGCGCGCATCTCGACCGGAGGGCCGAGCCGGAGGCTCGGGCGCCCGCTCCCAGGTGCTCAGACGCGCTCGGGCAGCGGCCGGTCGGCACGCAGGTCGGCGAAGACGCGGTCGGCTTTCGGGCGGTCGAGGGTGAGCCGGTTGGGTCGTTCCGGGTGCGGCACGGTGGGCACCGTGTGGAAGGTGACGCCGCCGTCCGGCACCGCCCGGAGGTCGGCGACGAGTCCGGCCAGGGCCTCCAGCGAGTCGAGCCCGGGATCCGCGGTGATCGACGAGGTCACGGCGGCGAGCAGCGGGTAGAGCCGCGCGGGGTTGGTGAGCGTGCCCTGGGTCGTCACCTTCTCGTAGAGGCGCCCGAGGAAGTCCTGCTGGCGCAGGAGGCGGTTGAGGTCGCTGCCGTCGCCGACGAAGACGCGGGCCCTGACGTAGGCGAGCGCCTGCTCGCCGTCGAGCCGGTGGCGTCCCGCGCCGAGGTCGTGGCCCACGTTGGGGTCGTGCTCGGGCTCGGCGAGTTCCACCTCCACTCCGCCCGCGGCGTCCACGATGTCGGCGAAGCCCTCGAAGCCCACGACGACGTGGTGGTCGACGCGGATGTCGGTCAGCTGCTCGAAGGTCCGGATGGTGCAGGCCGCCCCGCCGAACTGGAACGCCCAGTTGAGCTGCGCGTGCTGTGGCTCGCTCGTCTCTCCGTCCGGGGTGCGGCAGCCGGGGATGTCGACGACGAGGTCGCGCGGCACGTTCAGGGCGTCGGCGCGCTCTCCGTCGCCGGAGAGGTGGAGCAGCAGCACGGTGTCGGAGCGGGCGTTGCCGGTGCCGGAGCCCCAGTCCTCGCCGATCACCAGGATGTTCCTGGCCGCGCCGACACCCGCCGCGGGGCGCTCCGCGGCGTGCGCCTCGAGTTCGCGGGTCGCGGCGTGGTCGGTGCGGATGTTGCCCTCCAGCTCCTGGAAGGCCCACAGGGCGGTCCCGGCGGCGATCGCCAGCAGCACGCCGAAGGCGAGCAGCGACCACCACAGCACCCTGTGACCGCGTGACGTGTGTACGGACAAACGACAGCCACCCTTCCGGTGTGCGCTCGATGTCGGTCCATCGTGCGCACACCGGAGGGGCTTGGAAGGCTTTTGGGATTATTTGTCCGCGACTTCCCTCGATCGGAGGTCCGCCGCCCGGTCGACGGCTCCACCGGCCTGCGGAACGGGGGCCGGTCGGCGCCCGGATATGAGCAGGGCCGGCAGCGCCGCGGCGGCCATGGCCACGATGCCCCAGACGTAGCTGCCCTGGTAGGCGCCCGCGAGATCCGCCGGCTCGCCGGCGCCGGCGGTCCCGGCGAGGCGGCCGGCCAGCACCATGGAGATCATCGCCGGGCCGATGGAGCCGGCCACCTGGGAGGTGATGTTGAGCAGGGTGGAGGCCGCCGGCGCGTCCGCCGGCCCGATGGCCCTGGTGGCCGCGGCGATGTTCGGCATCATCACCATTCCCACCCCGGTCCCCATCACCGCCAGCGCGATCCCCAACCGGAGGTAGGAGGCGTCGGGCTCCGCCTGGGCGGCGAAGGCCGCGAGTCCGGTCGCCGCCAGCAGGATGCCCGGCAGGACGACGAGCCGCGGCGGCACCCGGTCCACCAGCCGACCCGCCACCTGCATCATCGTCCCGGCGGCGAGCCCGGCGGGGGCGTGCAGCAGTCCGGAGGCCAGCACCGAGGTCCCGCGCACCTCCTGGTAGTACATGGGCGCCAGCAGCATCGACCCGAAGTAGCCGGTGACGAACAGCAGCATCGTCGTCGCGCCGACAGCCAGCGGGCGGCGCCGCAGCAGCCGCAGGTCGATCAGCGGTTCGGCGACCGTCAGCGAGCGCGCCACGAAGCCGACCACCAGCGCGGCTCCCACCAGCACGGGAAGGAACGCGGCGGGGCTGCCGAGCCCGTCCGAGCCCTCGCTGGCCCGGGTCAGCCCGTAGATGACCGCGGCGAGCCCGGGCGAGAGCATCAGCAGCCCCGGCACGTCGAGCCGGCGACCCGGCTGGGGCGCGTCCCGTGGGAACACCCGGTGGGCCAGCACGACGGTGAGCAGTCCGACCGGGAGGTTGATGAGGAACATCCAGCGCCAGGAGACCTCGTCCACCAGCCAGCCGCCCAGCACCGGCCCGGCGACCGGCCCCACCAGGATGGGGAGCCCGAGCAGCGACATCATCGCGCCCTGTTTCCCCTCCCTGGCGGCGGCCTGCATCATCACGGCCATGCCCACCGGCATCACCATGCCGCCGCCCAGCCCCTGCAGCACCCGGAAGCCGATGAGCGACTCCGCGTTCCAGGCCAGCCCGGCGAGTGCCGAGCCCAGGGTGAACACCGTCATGGCCAGCATGTAGAGACGTCTGCTGCCGAACCGCGCCATGGCCCAGGCCGTGGCGGGGATGACGGCGGCCAGCGCCAGGGTGTATCCGGAGGCCACCCACTGGATCGTGGTCAGCGGCACGTCGAACTCGCGGACCAGCGGGTTGAGGGCGACGTTGACGATGGTGGTGTCCAGCACGGTCGTCAGCGCGCCGAGCACGATGACGCCGGCGACGGCGCGGGTGCTCATGCGGCGTAGGGGCGTGCCGCCCGGGCGTCGCGCAGCGCGTGTCCCCACCAGGCGAGCTGGTCGAGCATGGTCTTGGCCGCCCGCTCGCAGCCCTCGGTCTCCACGGGCCGGCCGGCGGCGTCGAACCGTTCCCAGGCGTTCTGGAAGCTGACGGTGTCCCGGACGGTGACGGCGTGCAGCTCGGCGAAGACGCCCCGCAGGTGCTCGACGGCCCGCAGTCCGCCGGAGAGGGCGCCGTACGAGACGAACGCGACCGGCTTGGCCTGCCACTCCCGGCGGTGCCAGTCGATCAGGTTCTTGAGCGCCGCCGGGTAGCTGTGGTTGTACTCGGGCGTGACGACCACGAAGGCGTCGGCGGCCTCCAGTCGGGGCGCCAGCGGTCCCGGTGTCGGGTCCGCGCCGTATCCGCCCATGTCCCACGGCAGTTCCGCGTCGGCCACGTCGACGACGTCCGCCACCATGTCGTCCCGCCGCCCCGCCTGGTCGGCGGTCCACGCCACCACGGCCGGGCCGAACCTGCCGGCCCTGGCGCTTCCGCCGATCACCGCGACGGCCAACTCGTGCCGCTCCTGCGCCATGTGCCTGTCCCCTGTCTCGAGTAGGTCGATCTCCGGGAACGTCTCGTCCCCGTGCGGGATCCAGGCTCTTACCTCAAGGTAACTTGAAGTCAACTGGCGGCTCGCCGGCCGGCGGCCGCGCAGCCCGATGTCGCGACCGATCGGCTGGTCAGGTGAAGTTACCCTCCAGTAGGATTTCGCTGGGCTATCTTGCTAGCCCCTGCCGGCCAGGCAGCCAGCCGGGCCGCGACCCCCGCCTCCGTCCGCACGCCCGAGGAGCCGCCGCCATGCAACTCGCCGCGATCGTCGTCTCGCTGGTGCTCACCGCGGTCGCCGTCGCGCTGTTCGGCCGGGCCGTCGTGGAGATCGTCCGCCGTCTCCGCCTCGGCCAGCCCGTGCCGCAGGGACAGCGCACCGACAACCCCCGCCAGCGCACCCTGACGCTGGCCCGCGAGTTCCTGGGCCACACCCGGATGAACCGCTGGGCCCCCGTCGGCGTCGCGCACTGGTTCGTGGCCATCGGCTTCCTCACCCTCGGCCTGACCATCGTCCAGGCCTTCGGCCAGCTCTTCCAGGCCGACTGGACCCTCCCCGTGCTCGGCGGCTTCGTCCCCTACGAGATGTACATCGAGTTCATCGCGCTGGCGACGACCCTCGGCATCGCCGCCCTGATCGTCATCCGCCGGCTCAGCCTGCCCTCCAGGGCCGGCCGCAAGTCCCGCTTCGCGGGCTCCACCGCCTGGCAGGCCTACTTCGTCGAGTACGTCATCCTCACCATCGGCGTCTGCATCCTGCTGCTCCGCGGCCTGGAGGGCGCCCTCCACCACGTCGACGGCTACGGGCCGGCGTACTTCGTCACCTACCCCCTGGTCGCCGCCTTCGACGGCCTGTCCACCGGCGCCCTGCAGAACCTGGTCTACCTCGTCGCCCTGGTCAAGCTCGGCACCACCATGACCTGGGCGATCACCGTCGCCCTCAACACCAGCATGGGCGTGGCCTGGCACCGTTTCCTGGCCTTCCCCAACATCTGGTTCAAGCGGGAGGCCGACGGCTCCGCCGCGCTGGGCGCGCTCCAGCCCATGACCTCGGGCGGCAGGCCGATCGACTTCGAGACCGTCTTCGAGGAGGAGGGCGGCGAGGACACGCAGTTCGGCGTCTCCAAGATCGAGCACTTCTCCTGGAAGGGCCTGCTGGACTTCTCCACCTGCACCGAGTGCGGCCGCTGCCAGTCCCAGTGCCCGGCCTGGAACACCGGCAAGCCGCTCTCCCCCAAACTCCTGATCATGTCCCTGCGGGACCACGCGCACGCCACCGCGCCCTACCTTCTGGCCGGCGAGAGCAACGAGACCACCGAACGACCGCTGGTCGCGCCCGCCGCCGAGAGCGGCGTGATCGACCCCGACGTGCTGTGGTCCTGCACCACCTGCGGCGCCTGCGTCGAACAGTGCCCCGTCGACATCGAGCACGTCGACCACATCGTCGACATGCGCCGCTACCAGGTCATGATCGAGTCCTCGTTCCCCAGCGAGGCCGGCACCATGCTCAAGAACCTCGAACGCAAGGGCAACCCCTGGGGACTGGCCAAGAAGAAGCGCCTGGAGTGGACACGCGAGGTCGACTTCCCCGTCCCCGTCGTCGGCCAGGACGTCGAGGACCTCACCGACGTCGACTACCTCTACTGGGTGGGCTGCGCCGGCGCCCTCGAGGACCGCGCCAAGAAGACCACCAAGGCCTTCGCGGAACTCCTCCACATCGCCGGCGTCTCGTTCGCCATCATGGGCGGCGACGAGTCCTGCACCGGCGACTCCGCCCGCCGCCTGGGCAACGAGTTCCTCTTCCAGCAGCTCGGCCAGCAGAACGTGGAGACCCTCAACGCCGCGGCCGCCAAGAAGATCGTCACCACCTGCCCGCACTGCTTCAACACCATCGCCAACGAGTACCCCCAGCTCGGCGGCAGCTTCGAGGTCATCCACCACACCCAACTGCTCCAGCACCTCGTCGACGCCGGCAAGCTGATCCCCGTCACCCCCGTCGAGGGCCTGATCACCTACCACGACCCCTGCTACCTGGGCCGGCACAACCGCGTCTACACACCGCCCCGCGAGATCATCGGGCGCGTTCCGGGCCTGCGCAACGAGGAGATGCACCGCCACAAGGAGCGCGGCTTCTGCTGCGGCGCCGGCGGCGCCCGCATGTGGATGGAGGAGCGCATCGGCAAGCGCATCAACGACGAACGCGTCGACGAGGCGCTCTCCCTCAACCCCGACATCATCTCCACCGCGTGCCCGTTCTGCCTCGTGATGCTGACCGATTCGGTCAACGGCAAGCAGGCCGCCGACACCGCGGGCGCGATCAAGGACGACCTCCGCGTCGTCGACGTGGCCCAGCTGCTGCTGGAGTCCGTTCGCAAGCCCGACGACGGCGACAGCGAGGCCCGCGCGACGGCGCCCGAACCGGCTCCGGAACCGGCCAAATAGCGCCCTTGTCCCGCCCGATCGGGCATGCCATGATCGCGGCGACCGGGCGGAGGGCGGGTTGCCGGAGGAGTCGAACGGGTCTGGGGAACGTCCATCCGCGCTCGCGGCGCTGGGCGAGGCCCATCTCGGCCCCTCCGGCGCATTCCGGGTGCCGGGAAGCGGTACGTTCGTACTCGTGGCCGGTTTCAGAAACGAGCGCGACGATCAGCAGCCCCCGTACGGACACCACGCGTACGGGCAGCAGCCCACCTACCCACAGCCCGCCCCCGGCGGCTACCCGCCGGGCTACGGCGCCCCCGACCCCTACTCGACGCAGCCCCACGCCGGCCAGGACGACCACGCCCCGGCCGGCGACGCGCCCCCACCCGGGCCGCCGCTCCCCTGGAAGCAACTGCTCGTCGGCGTGATCTTCCGGCCCAGCCCCACCTTCTGGCGCATGCGGGACTACCCGATGTGGCTGCCGGCGCTGATCGTCACCTTCCTCTACGGCCTGCTCGCCGTCTTCGGCCTGGACAGCGCCCGCGAGTCGGCCCTCGACTCGACGGCCTCCACGCTGGTGCCCTACCTCCTGGTCACCGGCGTGGTCATGGTGCTCGGCGCCCTGCTGCTCGGCACCGTCACGCACAACCTGGCGCGCCAGTTCGGCGGCAACGGCATCTGGGCGCCCACGGCCGGCCTCGCCATGCTGATCATGACGCTGACCGACGTGCCACGCCTCACCCTGGCGCTCTTCCTCGGCGGCGCCAACCCCGTTGTCCAGCTCGTCGGTTGGGCCACCTGGCTCTTCGCCGGCCTGCTGTTCACCATGATGGTCAGCCGGTCCCACGAGATCCCCTGGCCACGCGCCCTGGCCGCCTCGGCGATCCAACTGCTCGCCGTCCTGATGCTGGTCAAGTTGGGCACCCTCTAGCCACCCTGTAGCCTCGGGGCGTGCTGCTGTCAGACAAGGACATCCGGACGGAAATCGACACCGGACGGGTGCGGATCGAGCCATACGACCCGGTGATGGTCCAGCCGTCGAGCATCGACGTACGGCTGGACCGCTACTTCCGGATCTTCGAGAACCACCGCTACCCGCACATCGATCCGGCCACCGAACAGCCCGATCTGACCCGCATGATCGAGCCCCCAGGCGACGAGCCCTTCATCCTCCACCCCGGGGAGTTCGTCCTCGCCTCGACCTACGAGGTGATCACCCTCCCCGAGGACATCGCCTCCCGCCTCGAGGGCAAGAGCTCCCTTGGCCGCCTCGGCCTCCTCACCCACTCCACGGCCGGCTTCATCGACCCCGGCTTCTCCGGCCACGTCACGCTGGAGCTCTCCAACGTGGCCACCCTCCCCATCAAGCTGTGGCCCGGCATGAAGATCGGCCAACTCTGCATGTTCCGGCTGAGCTCCCCGGCCGAGCACCCCTACGGCTCGACCGAGGTCGGCTCCCGCTACCAGGGCCAGCGCGGCCCTACGCCGTCCCGCTCCTACCTGAACTTCCACCGAACCCGGACGTGACGCCCTTCACCGGCACCACGTTCCGCAACCGCGCACACCGCGGACACCGCACCAACCTCCCGGGCCCGATCCGCTCACTCCCCAACTGCTGCAAGGGAAACCGCGACGTACTGAACACGTGCCCCTCGGCACAGCGGACCACGGTGACGCTTTCGAAGGCTGCCTGCAACGCTTCCCTCTCCCTGCTCCGGATGACGACCGCCACCCTAGGGGAAGACACCGACACCACCCCCGCAGCCACTCCGGCGTATCCCACCGACCCCCACATGCGGTAAGCTGACCCCGGCGAACAGCCACCACGGCTGCTCCCGGCGGGCGTAGTTTAATGGTAGAACATGAGCTTCCCAAGCTCAGAGCGCGAGTTCGATTCTCGTCGCCCGCTCCAGTAGTGAAGGCCCAGGTCAGGGGCTCTGCGCCCCAACCTGGGCCGTTGTGCTGTCCGGGCCGATTTGCTAGCGGCGTGCCAGAGCGGTCAGGCGACCGTGAACTCCGCGTCGCCGAAGTCCGCGACCACGCGCAACCGTCCGCCGAGAGCTTCTACGTAAGACCGGAGCGTCGCCAACTCTGCACGGTCGATGTCACCATGCTCGATCGCCGACACACGCGGAGCGGAGACCCCCATGGCCGCGGCGACGGCGCGCTGGGTCAGCGCCTGTTCCTGTCGGATCTCCGCGAGGCGGTGGGCACGCACCTCGGCGACAAGCCGGTCCATCGCCTCCCGCTTCTCCGCCGACGACCGCACGGGCAGCCCAGCGGCTTCACGGCGCTCACGCGCCCTGCGCCTCGTCTCCTCCCAGCTGACCGCGCTCATTCGTACTCCCTGCCCTCAAGATCGGCTATGTGTTTCCGGTAACGCTCTTCAGCGGTGGGGATATTGGCTTCGTACCATCCTCGCCGGTTGCCGGCCTTGTCACCCGCCACCAGCAGCACCGCCCGGCGCACGGGGTCGAAGGCGAAAAGAATGCGAATCTCGCTACCACCGGACGACCCTGGTCTCAGTTCCTTCAGGTGGTGGTTCTCGGCACCCTTGATCCGGTCCACCAGTGGCCGACCCCTCGCTCGACGCTCTCCCAGTCGTCCTCGGCCAGCCTCTCGAACCACGCCGCGACCTCCGCGACAAGTACTACTTCCCATTGAGCCACGGCCGGGATGTTAACGGGAGCGTTAACCCCGACCGGATCGGCGTCGTCACGTTCAGGTACCTGAGCCTTGTGCCGTGTGCGCGGTGGCGGGCCGGCGCGTTGGGAGGCCGCGGCACGTTCTCGCCGTCAGGTGAGAGGGCCGAGGGTGAAGCCGCCGTCGGCGATGAGTTCGGAGCCGGTCGCGAAGCGGGCTTGGTCCGAGGCGGCGAAGAGGATGAAGTGGGCGATCTCGTCGGGGGTGGCGTTGCGGGGGATGGCGAAGTCGTCCACCGGTACGAGTGCGTTGCCGTCGGGGCCGTAGGCGAGGGGGGTCTCGATGATGCCGGGGTGGACGGAGTTGACGCGGATGTTGTCGCGGGCCAGTCCCTTGGCGGCCGCGCGCATGAGGCCGCGCAGTGCCCACTTGCTGCTGCTGTAGGCGACGAGGTCGGGGGCGGCCGCGAGGCCGGCGACGGAGTTGATGTTGACGATCGCGCCGCCGCCGGCGGCGCGCATCGAGGGGGCCGCGGCGCGGATGCCGAGGAGGGCGCCGGTGAGGTTGGTGTCGAGCACGCGCTGGAACTCGTCGAGCGGGATGCTCTCCACGGTGCCGACGCGCAGGTAGGCGGCGTTGTTGATGAGGATGTCCAGCGGCCCGAAGCGGGCCTCGGTCTGGTGGATCGCGTCGGTCCAGTCGGACTCGCTGGTGACGTCGAGCGGCACCCCGAGCGAGGGGCCGTGGAGTTGGGCGGCGAGTTGGTCGTAGCCGGTTCGGGCGGCGGTGACGGTGTTGGCGCCGGCTTCGGAGAACCGGGCGGTCAGTGTGGTGCCGAGTGCGCCGGAGGCTCCGGTGATGAGAACGGTCTTGCCGGTGAAGTCGAACATGAGGGTTTCCCTTCAGTGGTCCGCGGGGGCGGCGTCGGTGGAGTGGGCGAGGCTTCGTCCGGCTTCGAGGGCTGCGAGGCGGTCGCGCAGGGCCGTGGTCGCCAGCGCGTACGCGTCGGAGCCGAGCGTCAGGCGGAACGGCGCCTCGGCCTGGTCGGCGGAGGCGATGATGGCCGCCGCGATCTTCGCGGGGTCACCGGGCGCGGGCAGCGGGGGCAGTTCGCCGGAGAGCACGCGTCGCAACCGGCCCGAGGGGCCGTCGGCGTATGCGGGCAGGGGCGCGCCCAGGACCGCGCCGCCGGCGCCGAAGTTGGTGCGGGAGACGCCGGGCTCGACGACCGTCACGCCGATGCCGAACGGGGCGAGTTCGGCGGCGGCCGACTCCCAGAATCCCTCGATGCCCCACTTGGTGGCGTGGTAGAGGCTCATGGCGGGGAAGGCGACCTGGCCGCCGATGCTGGCGATCTGGATGTAGCGCCCGCCGCCCTGGCGGCGCAGGTGTGGGGTGGCGGCGCGGGCGAGCTGGATGGAGGCCGTGAGGTTGGTCGCGATCTGGCGGTCGATCTGCTCGTCGGTGAGTTCCTCGGCGGCCCCGAAGAGGCCGTAGCCGGCGTTGGACACGACGACGTCGATCCGGCCGAGTTCGGTGAACGCGCGGTCCACGACCTCGCGCATCGTGTTCGTGTCGGTGACGTCCAGGCGGGACCGCCACAGCCGATCGCCGTAGCGGGCCGCCAGGTCGTCGAGGCTTTCCGGGCGTCGCGCGGTGGCGGCGACCCTGTCTCCCCGTGCGAGCAGCTGTTCGGTGAGGTGGCGGCCGAAGCCGGAGGACGTGCCGGTGACGAACCAGGTGTGTGTCATGTCGTGCTCCCTCCCTAGGTAACTAACTGGATATATTCATAGCCTGGATCGGAGCCGATGTAAACACCTGGATGGTTATGTACGATGAGCGCATGCCACCCGACGCCACCGAGACCAAGCGACGCCTGATGAAGGCGGCGGTCGACGAGTTCGCCGCCTACGGGCTGGCCGGCGCCCGGATCGACCGCATCGCCGACGCCGCCCAGGCCAACAAGCGGTCGATCTACATGCACTTCGGGACCAAGGAGGAGCTGTTCGACAAGGTCGTCGCCGAGAGCATGACGGAGCTGGCGGCAGCCGTCTCGATCGACGCCGGCAACCTGCCCGACTACGCCGGCGAGTTGTACGACCGGCTGGAGCAACGGCCGCACGTGCGGCGGCTGTACCTGTGGGCGGGACTCGAACGGCAACAGCCCATCGACGCCGAGGTCGAGGAGTACCGCCGGAACGTCACCGCGATCGAAGCGGCTCAGGAAGCAGGCCGCGTCCGCGCCGACATCCCGCCCCCGGAGCTCATGGCCATGGTGATCGCCCTGGTGATCAGCTGGGACACCGCCTCCTGGTCGCTGAAGGCGCTGCGGACGGAGACCGGCCAGGATTCCTCCGGCGAACGCAGGGCCGCGGTGGTCACCGCCGTGGCCACACTCGCCCAACCATCCCGGGCCGGGGGCATCGCGCCGTAGACTCGCGGCACGCCGTCGAGCGCCATGACGAACCCGGGGGGAACACCATCCGTGCCTGACTACGACGACCCTGCCTGGAGACCGCTCCCCGTCCGGCCGGCCGCGCTGCGCTGGTTGCTGCTGCTCCCCCTGACCCTGGTGTTCCTGCCGCTGTGGTGGGTGGTGTGGATCGCCCTCGCGGCCTGCTGCTACGGCGTGGCCACGGTGGTCCAACTGGTCGTCTACGTGCTGCCGCGCACCGAGGACGGCGCGATCCGGGTGCTGGACGCCACGCTGGGCCGGGTGCCGTTCATCCCCCGCTGGTGCGTGACCCCGGTGGCGCTGGTGCGGGAGGGCGACTCGGCGTACTACCGGGCGCGCGTGGACCGGTACCTCGCCAGGAAGACCCGGCGGGTGGAGACCTCGCACGGACTGCAGCGCGATCTGGACCTCGGGGTGCACTACTTCCGCGGCGCGGGGGCCGGTTACGTCCTGCGGGGCGCCTCGGAGCAGGGCTGGGACCTCCACCCCGTGCTGCGTTCGCATCCCCGGCGCCGGCTCCGGCTGCGCCACAGCGGCCGGCTCTGAGGGACGCGGGCCACGGCGGCTACGACAGCGACGGCTCCCGCCTCACGGGCAACGTCCCCCGGAGCCGATCGAGCCGCTGACCTGACATGCTCGGGGCGGTCAGCGGCCCGCCAACTCCTCGACGATCGGGGCGAAGGTCTCCATGTCGTCGAGGAGGAAGGAACTGATGCCGAGGCGTTCGCGCAGGTCGACGAACTTGCGGGTGAGTTCCTTGAGGGAGCCGATGAACACGTGCGGGGACTCCGCGAGCTCCTCGGCGGTGAGTTCGACGCCGGTGCGTTCGCGGAGTTGGTCGGCTCGTCTGCGGGTCTCGCCCCTGGCGTCGTGGGTGAGGACCATCGGGCCGCCGGTCGGGTAGCTGTTCAGTTCGAGCTCGGGGAAGCGGTCGCCGGCCGCCTCGCGGATCCAGCCGATCTTCTCCTCGGTGGCGGCGAGGGTGATGCTCGGTGCGTCGAGGGTCGGCAGGCCCTGCGCGTCCTTCCCGAGTCGCGGCGCCAGGCCGACGATCCCCGCCTCCCGGGCGGCGAGCGTGAGCAGTCGCCTTCCGCCGCCGCCGACGAAGAACGGCGGGTGCGGGCGCTGGACCGGCTTGGGCTGCGCGTCGTAGTCGGTGATGGTGTAGTGCTCGCCGGCGAAGGAGAACCTCTCGTCGGCGAAGCAGCCCTTGAGGACCCGGATGGCTTCGGTGAGTCTGGCGACCCGGGTGGCGACGGGCTCGAAGGGGATGCCGATCGCGTCGTGCTCGGGCTTGTTCCAGCCGGCTCCGAGGCCGATCTCCAGGCGGCCGCCGGAGAGGCGGTCGAGCGTCGCGAGTTCCTGGGCCAGGACGGCGGGGTGCCGCAGGTTGGTGTTGAACACGAAGGTGCCGACGCGGAGCGTCTCGGTCGCCGCGGCGGCGGAGGCGAGGACGGGGATCGGCGCGTACTGGGCCAGCAGGTGGTCCGGGATCACCAGGGCGCTGTAGCCGATGGCCTCGGCACGACGCGCGTGGGCGGCGAGGCCAGGTCCGTCGTGGGGTCGGGCGAGCGCGGTGAGGAAGCGGAAGGGACGCATCGCGTCATCGTGTCGGAGATGTGAGGCGCGGACCAGGTGCCACCCGGCGCGTGGACGCATGTCTCATATGGCGGACAGCGGGTTCTCTGGGGCGTTTTCGTCGGCTACTTTTCCGCGCAGGTCAAGAGTGCCAGCGTGAAGCCCCGGCTAGCTGGCCGGCAACCCTCCTGCACGGTGGGGTGCCCCCGGGGAGACGACCCGGCTGCGGTGATGCGGCAAGCGTGCTCCGGTGAGTTCTCGCATGGTGAGAACTCCGTCTTGAAATGTGGACGGCCGAGCGGTTTGCCCGTGCCTCGGCCTTCAGTGAGCAGGCACGGCGAGGCGGAGTTCATGGGCACCACGGAGCAGGACGACATCGGGCGGCTGGCCGGTCTCGGGGAGGGGATCGAGGCGGCGCGCGGCACCAAGCCGTTGGTGGCGGCGCGGGCCCAGCAGGCCGGAGAGGCGCTGTTCGGCGACGAGGTGCCGGTGCGGCGCGGCCTGGCCGCGTTGGCCGCGCGGCGGCACGGCGTGGAAGAGCTGGTTCAGGAGCACGCGGAGCGGGGCGGTGACCCGGCGCTGTGGGCGGACGAGCTTCCCGAGGACCCGGCGCTGCGGGCGGCGGTGGCCCATGTCGACCTGATCACCGTCTCGCCGGCGTTGGCCACCCGCGCGGATCTGGAGCGGCTGGTCGAGGCGGGGTGGTCGCCGGACGAGATCGTGGCGATCTCGCAGGTCGCGGCGTTCACCGCGTTCCAGGCGCGGGCGATCCAGGGGCTGCGGCTGATCGAGGGCAGGGAACCGGTCGGGGCGGCGGCGCCGGGGCGGGCCACGCCCGGGCGTGGGCGGGTCAAGAGCACCGCGCGGACGGCGTCCAACGGGCGTGAGCGTCCCGTCGAGTACACCAGGGAGCTGCTGTCCTGGACGGCGTGGGTGCCGCCGGTGCCGACCGAGGAGCTGACGGAGGAGCAGGAGGCCTCGTTCCGGGGCAAGACCAACGGCGAGTACTTCCGGCTGCTGGCCCGGCTGCCCAGGGTGCTGGCGGCCCGCACCGCGCTGGACGCCGCGATCTTCGCCACCACCGAGGGCCTGCCGCGCGCCGAGCGCGAGCTCGCCGCGGCGGCGACCAGCAAGGTGACCGACTGCGTGTACTGCGCCTCCGTGCACGCCCGGAAGTCCGCCCAGATGTCCAAGCGGCCGGCGGACGTGGACCGGCTGCTCGCGGTCTCGCTGGAGCGGGACGCCGACTGGCTGCCCCTGGAGACCGCCCCGCTGGCCGAGGGGCAGGACGCCCGCTGGGCCGCGATCGTCGAGTTCGCCGCGGCGCTCGCCACCACCCCGGTCAGCGCCACCACCGCGCACGTGGACCGGCTGCGCGCCGTGGGGCTCACCGACGTCGAGTTGACCGACCTGGTGTCGGCCACGGCCTTCTTCGCCTGGGCGAACCGGCTGATGCTCAGCCTCGGCGATCCCTACTGGCCCTGATCCGACCCGAGAACAGAACGGAATCGTCATGAGACAACGCCTGTCCGCCCTGACCGCCGCGACCGCCGTAGCGCTCCTCGCCGGCGCCTGCGGGACCGTCACCACCGAGGACACAGCGGAGGAGAGCAGCGGTGACCGCGAGGGCTCGCTCACCGTCGTCGACGACGTCGGCCGCACCGTGGAGCTCGACGGGCCCGCCGAGCGCGCGGTCGTCCTGAACAGCTACGGCAACGAGTTCGCCCAGGCCATCGGGGCGGGCGACCGGGTCGTGGGCTTCGACCGGGTCTCGCAGACCCGGCTGCCCTACCTGGACATCGCCGACGACGAGGTGGTCAGCGAGGATCTCCAGGAGATCAACTACGAGTCGGTCGTCGAACTCGACCCCGACGTGTTCATCCTGCCCCGCAACGGGGCCTGGCAGGAGGCCAGCGAGCAGCTCGAGTCCTTCGGTATCCCCGTGGTGGTGGCCACCGCCTGGGACTTCGACGTGTTCCACGAGACCGTGGACCTGCTGGGCGAGGTCTTCGGCGAGCCGGCGGGTGCCGAGCGGGTCTCCGGCTTCTACGACGAGATCTTCGGGCTGATCGACGAGCGGGTGGCCGGCACCGAGCCGGTGCGCGTGTACTGGGAGACCGAGCAGCCGTACCTGACCGGGCTGCCCGGCTCGGGCTTCGACCAGATCATCGTGGCCGCGGGCGGCGAGAACGTCTTCGGCGACCTGGACACCGGCGGGGACGAGCAGTCCGAGACGACGGTGGACCCCGCCGCGATCCTGGAGCGCGATCCGGAGGTCGTGGTCCACGAGTTCGGGCCCTCCGCCGAGCCGACGGGGCAGGAGCGGTTCGACACGCTGCGCGACGAGCTGCTCGGGCGGGCCGGCTGGCAGGACCTCTCGGCGACCACGGGCGACCGGGTCTTCGTGACCAACGGCTGGGCCACCAGCGGCCTGTCCAAGGCCATCGGGGCGCTCTACCTGGCGAGTTGGCTGCACCCCGAGGAGTTCGCCGACGTCGAGCCCGGCGACTACCTGGCGCGGTGGGCCGAGGAGTTCCAGGGCACGGAGTTCCCCGGCGAGGACGCGTACATCCAGAAGGTGAGCTGACGCGAGATGAGCATCTCAGCTGGCGAGACGGCGGCGGCACCCGTCCCCCGCGCGCCGGCCCCCGAGCCGTCCGAGCCGTCCGAGGGGCGGGAGCGGCGGCGCCGGGCGTGGACGGGTCGGCCGGCGGTGCTCTGGGCCGGCACGGTGCTGTCCGTCCTCGTCATCGCCTGGTGCGTCACGGCCGGCACGACCGACGCCGGGCTGTCCGACGTGTGGCGCGCGGTCCGCCTCCGCGTGTTCGGCGGCGTGCTGGACGCCGACTTCGCCCAGACCTACTCGGTCATCATCAACCTGCGGCTGCCCCGGGTGCTGCTCGCCTTCGCGGCCGGCGCGGCGCTCTCGATGGCGGGCGTGGTCATGCAGGGCCTGCTGCGCAACCCGCTGGTCAGCCCGTTCACGCTGGGCGTCTCGCCGGCCGCCGCGTTCGGCGCCGCGCTGGCGATCCTCGTCACCGGCGGCTCCGCGGGATCGGGTTCGTGGCTGGTCATCGGCAGCGCGCTCGGCACCGCGCTGGCGGTCTCCGCGCTGGTCCTCGGCCTGGCCTCCGCCAAGGCGATGTCCGCCGCCACCCTGCTGCTGCTCGGCATCGCGCTCACCCAGCTCTTCGAGGCGATGACCGCCGCCCTGCAGTTCGTGGCCGACGAGAACACCCTCCAGGCCATCGTGCGCTGGACCTTCGGCTCGGTGAACGACGCCGGCTGGAACGACGTCCTGGTGGTGGGCTGCTTCGCGCTGGCGGCGCTGCCGCTGCTGCTCTGGTTCAGCCGCGACCTCAACGCCATCGCCTTCGCCGGCGACGACGCGGCCAAGAGCCTCGGCGTCAACGTCACCGCGGTGCGGGTGGGGCTGATCGTGGTCTCGGTGGTGCTGGCGGCGGTCGTGGTGTCCTTCTGCGGCGTGATCGGCTTCGTCGGCCTGGTGGGACCGCACATCGCCCGCCTGGCGATCGGCGCCGACCACCGCTACCTGCTGCCGTTCTCCTTCCTCACCGGAGGGCTGCTGCTGGTGGTCGCGGACACGGTGGGGCGCACCGTGCTGGCGCCTTCGGTGATCCCGGTCGGCATCGTCGTCGCCTTCATCGGCGCCCCCGTGTTCATCAACCTGATCCTGACCAGGAGGGCCGCCCAGTGAGTCTCGAAGTCGCGTCGGTCCGGTTCGCCTACCGGCGCAACCCGGTCCTGGAGGGCGTCGACCTCCGGGTGGCGGAGGGCGGCTTCTGCGCCCTGCTGGGCCCGAACGGTTCGGGGAAGTCCACCCTCACCAAGATCATCGCCCGGGTGCTCGCGCCGGCCGGCGGCACCGTCTCCTTCGCCGGCCAGGACCTGCTGGCCGTCTCCCGCCGCGAGCACGCGCGCGTGGTCGCCTACGTCCCGCAGTCGGGCGCGACGCCCTTCGAGCAGACCGTGCGGGAGGCCGTGCTGCTCGGCCGCACCCCGCACATCGGGCTGCGACCCACCCGGCGCGACTGGGAGGTCGTGGACGCCGCGATCGACCGGCTCGGCCTGACCGATCTTGCCGACCGGCCGCTGTCCCAGCTCTCCGGCGGGCAGGCCCAGCGGGTGCTCATCGCCCGCGCCCTGGCCCAGCGGCCACGGGTGCTGCTGCTGGACGAGCCGACGTCCGCGCTCGACCTGCGGTACCAGATCGAGACGCTGCAGATCGTCCGCTCCGTGACCCGGGAGGAGGGCGTCACCGCGCTGATCGCCATCCACGACCTCAACCACGCGGCGCACTTCTGCGACCAGGCGGTCCTGCTGGACGGCGGGCGCGTCGTCGCGGACGGGCCGCCGGCCGAGGCGTTCGACGCCGCCGTGCTCAGCCGGGTCTACGGACTCGACGTCCGGGTCACCCGGGGCGAGAACGGCGTCGAGGTGCGGCCGGCGGCGCTGGAACCGCTGCCGGCGACGGCGACGGCCGCGGAGTCGGCGTGACGGCCGCCGCCGCCTTCGACGCGGTCGTGGTCGGCGGCGGCCCCCGCGCGGTCGCCGTCGTGGAGCGGCTGGCCGCCCGGCACCCGGCCGGCGCGCCGCCGGTGCGGGTGGCCGTGGTGGACCGGGTGGAGGTCGGCGCCGGCGCCACCTGGCGCACGGACCAGTCCCCGCTGCTCCTCAACAACACCTACAGCGCCCACACCACCATCTACACCGACGAGTCCACGCCCATGACGGGCCCGGTGACGCCGGGCCCCGACCTGATCACCTGGGCGCGCGAGAGCAGCCCGCCGCCGGACCGCCCCGCCTGGGTGGCCGCGGAGGCCGCCGAGCTGCGCCCGTGGTCCTACCCGACCCGCCGGATCCAGGGCGTGTACTACCGGGAGCAGTTGGCGCGGGCCGAGGCCACGGGCCGGGTGGCGGTCACCCGGCTGATCGGCACCGCCGTGGACCTGGCGCCGGCCCCGGACGGGTCCCGCGCCGTCCGGCTGGCCGACGGTCACGAGCTGACCGGCCGCGTCGTCGTGCTGGCCCAGGGCATGGTGCAGGCCAAGCGCTCGCCGCGGGTGCGGTCCCTGGTGGCGGCCGCCGAACGCGACGGCCTCGTCTACGTCGAGCCCGGCATGCCCGCGGAACGCGACTGGGACCTGGTGCCGGCCGGCGAGACCGTGCTGGTGGCGGGGCTGGGCGCCAACTTCTTCGACGTCGTCGCGCTGCTCACCGAGGGGCGCGGCGGCCGCTTCGAGCCCGCCGGCGACCCGGCGCGACCGGCGCGGCTGCGCTACCTGCCGAGCGGCCGCGAGCCGCACCTGGTGGCCGGCTCGCGGCGCGGCCTGCCGTACCGGTCGAAGGCGACCTACCCGACGGGGTTCCCGCCCCGGTACGAGCCCCGGCTCGCCACCCGCGACTGGTTCGAGCGGACGGCCGCCGGCCGCGGGCAGGACTTCCGCCGCGACGTGTGGCCGCGGCTCGCCAGGGAGTTCGCCTGGGCGCACCTCTCCACCCTGCTCGCGCACCGCCCGGAGGCGCTGCGGCCGGGCACCGACGAGGCGGGGCTGCTCGACCGGCTGCGCGCCGCGACGCGGGACGCGGAGGTGGACGAGGTGGTCGCGGCCGCGGTGACCTCGGACCGCTGGGCGCTGTCCGTGGGCCGGCTCGACCGGCCGCGCTCGCCGGGCCCGGTGAGCGAGGAGACCTGGCGGCGGTGGGTGCGCGAGCACGTCGAGGACGAGCTGGACGCGATGCACGCCCCCCTCACCAGCCCCCGCAACGCCGTCAACCGCGCCATGGCCGCGCTGCGCGGCCCGGTGCGGCGGCTGGTGACCCGCGGCGCCCTGGACGGCGGCAGCGTCGCGCGGGACGTCGACGGCTGGTTCACCCCGCTCGGACTCGCCCTGGCGTCGGGTCCGCCGCCGCACCGCACCGCCCAGGTGCTTGCCCTGATCGACGCGGGGGTGCTCGAACTGCTCGGCGAGGACGCCTCGGTGAGCCATGAGGACGGCGCGTTCGTCGGCCGGTCCGCGGTGCGGCGGGACGCGCCGGTGCGGGCCCGCGCCTTCGTGGAGACCCGCATGTCCAAGGGGATCGTCACCGACACCGACGACCCGCTGCTCGACACGCTGCTGCGCGCGGGGCGGGCGCGGCTGCACCGCTGGCCCAGCGACCAGGGCCCGCCGGTGTCCAGCGGCACCCTGGACGTCACCCCGGACGGCTTCCACCTCCTGGACGCGGCCGGCGTCGCGGACGAGCGGGTGGTCGTGCTCGGCATCCCGGCCGAGGGCGTGCAGCCCGGCTCGGCCATCGGCGCCACCCCGGGTACCCCGTCGCCGCTGCTGGCCGGCGCCGACCTGGCCGCCGCCCAGGTGCTCGCGGCGGTGCGGGAGGACACCGGGCCGCACTCCCCGGCCCCGGCGTGACCGCGTGATCGGCGGCGGGGTGCGGCCCGGCCCCCGCCGCGCCGCCTCGCCTCGCCTCGCCTCGCTCGCCTGCCCCTGCCTGCCCCTGCCTGCCCTCACATGCCGTTCAGGCGGTCGATGGTCGCCTCCAGCTCGGCCAGCTCGGCGTCGGTGAAGCTGCCGGGGGTGTGGATGTTCCGCATCTCCATCGTGGTGCCGGAGGCCCAGGTGACCTGGAGGACGTCGCCGGACAGGGCCAGGGTGGCCGAGTCGTCGTTCCAGCTCTGGGTGCCGTACTGCTCGCAGCTGGTCAGCGTCAGGCTGCCGTCGCTGACGACGCCCTGGCAGACGTCGCCCTCGACGTCGAAGTCCTCGTAGAACGTGACCTGGCCGGCCTCGATCTCCAGGTTGGCGGCCATCGGGTCGACGCCGGTGTACCAGTCACCCTCGAGCTGCGCGTTGGTGGGCACGGTGTTGTTGTCGTTCCTGCCGCCCGAGCCGCCGCCGGTGGTGGTGGTGGTGCCCCCGCCGGTGGTGCCGTCGATGTCGATGTCGAAGTCGTCGTCATCGTCGTGCTGGCCGCCGGTGCCGCTGCTCCCGCCACTGTGGTCGCCGGACGACGAGCCGCCGCCACGGCCGCTCTTGCAGCCGGCCAACACGAGCGCGGTGGCGACGGCGACCGCGGGCAGGGCGAGACGTATGGTCCTGCGCATCAGATATCCCCTCGAGGCGTTTCGACGAACGAGGGGAGAGTATTCACTCAACGGGCTGGGAAGGATGGGGAGTTACGCGCTCATCGCAATCAGCGCGGGACTGGTACGTCCGTGACGGTGCGCGGTCCTGGCGCCAGGAGGCCGGGCCGACGAGGACCGGCGTGCTGGTCGCCGTCATACCGGTAGACGGCCCGCACCTGCGTGGCCCCGAACGCTCCGTCCTGGTCGGTGATGGCCGGCGCGCGTCAGGAGCGGGGGCGACCGCGCCCGGCGTCCCGCGCCGCGGCCTTCTCCCGCTTCTCCCGCTTCTCCTGCTTCTCCCGCTTCTCCCTGATGCGGTCCGCCTCCTTGCGGACCTCGGCCTGGGTGGCGCGCTCCCGCTCCAGCCACTCCGGCGGGTCGCTGCGCAGCGCCTCGATCTGCTTGGTGGTGAGGGCCTCGGTGACCCCGCCCCGCGCCAGCCCCGCGATGGAGACGCCGAGCCTGGCCGCAACCACCGGGCGGGGGTGCGGTCCGTCACGGCGCAGGTCCCGCAGCCACTGCGGCGGGTCGGTCTGCAGCGCGTCGAACTCGGCGCGCGTGACGACGCCCTCCTGGAACTCGGCGGGGGTGGCCGGGAGGTAGACCTCCAGCTTCTTCGCCGCGGTGGCGGGCTTCATCGTCTGGGAGGTCCGGTGCGAGGTCATGCCGCCAAGGGTAACGAGCGCGCGCCCGGCCCTCGGACCAGGACCGGTTAGCCTGGCGGGATGACGGACGTCGTGACGGAATCGGAAGCGGCCACCTCGTTCCGGCTGGCGTACGTGCCGGGCGTGACCCCGGGCAAGTGGGTGCGGATCTGGGGCGAGCGGATGCCGGACGTCCCGCTGACGCTCGCCGGGGTGCCGGCGGCCGAGGCGTCCGACGCGCTGCGCGCGGGCGAGGCCGACGCGTGCTTCCTCCGGTTGCCGACCGACCGGACGGACCTGAGCGTGATCCCGCTCTACACCGAGACGACCGTGGTCGTGGTGCCGAAGGACCACGTGGTGACGGCGGTCGACGAGGTGTCGGTCGAGGACCTCGCCGACGAGCTGGTGCTGCACCCGCTCGACGACACGCTCGACTGGGAACGGCCACCGGGGCGCGCCGCGAACGAGCGCCCCGCCACGACGGCGGACGCCGTCGAACTGGTCGCGGCGGGGGTGGGGCTGCTGGTCGTGCCGCAGTCGCTCGCCCGCCTGTACCACCGCAGGGACCTCACCTACCGGCCGCTCACCGGCGTCCCCGAGTCACGGGTCGGCCTGTCGTGGCGGGAGGACAGGACCACGGAGCTGATGGAGGACTTCATCGGCATCGTCCGCGGCCGGACGGTCAACAGCTCCCGAGGCCGCCAGAAGGAGACCGCGGCGAAGGGCGCCGCAGGCGCCGCAGGCGCCAAGAGTGCCAAGGGCAAGGCGCAGTCGAAGGGCGGCGCGTCGCAGGGCAGACGTCAGAACACCGGCGCCCGACGCGGCTCCGGAACCACAGGCGGCCGCCGCGGCGGCGGCCGCCGCCGTTCGTAGCCACGCCGGGCGCGCGCCGCGCGCCGGCCAGCCGTCCGCCGCCGGCAGGCGCCGCGCGGTCGGTCCCGCCGTTTCCGAAGCCGCGCCGAGCGCCGGCGGGCGAGGCGTCGTGGCGTCAGGCGCCGTCAGGCGCCAGCGCCGCGCGGGTGAAGCGGGTGGCCCAGGTGTGGAGTTCGGTGTGGAGTTCTGGTGGGCCGAGGACGGTGAAGTCGGCGTTCAGGGAGCCGAGCGCCAGCATGGGCCAGTTCAGGGTGTCGGCGGTCATCAGCAGTCGGCAGCGCGTGGCGTCGACCTCCTCGACCGTGCCCCAGCGGCCGACGCGGGCGCGGACGGTCGTGGCGGGGGCGTCGACCAGCACCTCCACCCGGTGGGGGCGCGGCAGCTCCCGCAGGCCGCGGCGGACGAACTCGGCGGCGTCGGCCGCCGGCAGCGGCCGGGGGCGGAAGCGGCCGCCGGTGGTGCGGGGCGCGGAGAGCCGGTCGATCCGGAAGGTGCGCCAGTCGTGCCGGGTGAGGTCGTAGGCGACGAGGTACCAGCGGCGGCCGAGGCAGACCAGGCGGTGCGGTTCGACGTGCCGCTCGGTGGGCTCGCCGGACGCGGCGGTGTAGGTGAAGCGGAGCTGCTCGTCGTCCCGGCAGGCCAGCGCGAGGACGGTGAGGGCGGCCGGGTCGAAGGAGGCGTCGCCGGCGGCCCCCCAGCCGGCCGGCACCGTCATCGCGTGCAGGGCCTCCACGCGCCGCCGCAGTCGGGCCGGCAGCACCCGCGTCACCTTGGACAGGACCCGGACCGACGGCTCCGCGATCCCCTCCGCCCCGCCCTGCGCGCCGGCCCGCAGCGCCACGACCAGGGCGACGGCCTCGTCGTCGTCGATCACCAGCGGCGGCAGCGCGGCGCCGGCCGCCAGCTGGTAGCCGCCCTCGACGCCGCGCCGCGCCTCGACCGGGTAGCCGAGTTCGCGCAGCCGGTCGACGTCCCGGCGCAGGGTGCGGACCGAGACGCCGAGTCGGTCGGCCAGTTCGGTGCCGGGCCAGTAGCGGTGGGTCTGGAGCAGGGAGAGCAGCCGCAGGGTCCGGGAGCTGGTGTTCGCCATACGAGTGAGTCTCCCGTAATTCAGGTCAGGAAGTGGCCGGAGGGGCCCATAGCGTCGTTCTCGACCGACGGAGAGACCGGAAGGCGGAGATCATGACCGTTCAGGACGCGAAGCTGGACTCGGAGCGGGCCGACCTGCTGGAGACGCTGGCGCTGCACCGGCACTTCCTGCGCCACACGGCGCGGGACCTCACCGACGAGCAGGCCACCCGGCGGACCACCGTCAGCGAGCTGTGCCTGGCCGGGGTGATCAAGCACGTCTCCGCGCAGGAGCGGGGCTGGGTGGCGTTCATCGAGAAGGGTCCCTCGGCGCTCGGCGACTTCACCGACGAGGCCAACCAGGCCAGGCTCGCCGACGAGTTCCGGCTGCTGCCGGGCGAGACGCTGGCGGGCGTGCTGGCCGAGTACGAGGAGACGGCCCGCAGGACGGACGAGTTGGTGGCCACCCTCCCCGACCTGAGCGTCGACCACCCGCTGCCGGAGGCCCCGTGGTGGGAGCCGGGCGCCCGCTGGTCGGCCCGCCGGGCGCTGCTGCACATCATCGCGGAGACCGCGCAGCACGCCGGCCACGCCGACATCGTCCGCGAGGCCCTGGACGGGGCGAAGACGATGGCGTGACCGGCGGTCCCGCGGCTCAGCCGGTGGGCGCGGCGCGCAGCGCCCGGCGGGTGGGGAGTTCGGTGGTGAGGAAGGCGACGGCGGCGACCGTGGCGGCGGCCGCCGGCAGCAGCCAGCCGGGTCCCGCCGGCCAGGGTCGGTCCAGGAAGCCCTGGCCGAGGAGGGCGAGCGGGACGGCGGAGAGGGCCAGCCCGGCGGCGAGCGCGGCGGCGGTGACGATCGCGGCCTCGCGCCGCATCATGGCGCGGATCTGCCGGGGCGTGGTGCCGATGAGGCGGAGCGCGGCGATCTCCTCGCGACGTTGGGCGGTGGTGGCGACGAGCCGGTTGGCGATGGTGAGCAGGAGGTAGCCGAGGAGGACCACGACGACGGCCAGGTTCATCCAGACCTCGGGCGGGGCCTCGCCGCCGGTGTCGAGGGCGGTCGCCTCCAGGGTGAGTCCCGGGCGGGCGGCGACGAGTTCGGCGAGGGCGGCCTCGGCGCCCGCCGCGTCGTCGGCGCGGACCAGCAGGCTCTGGTCGAGGTCGCTGGTGGTGTGGCCGGCCGCGAGGTCGCGGGAGAGCGCGATCGGTCCGAAGCCGAGGCCGCGGGCGTAGACGGCGACGACGCGGGCCTCGACGGGGGTGCCGTCGCCGAGCACCAGGCTCACCCGGGAGCCGAGCCCCGCGTCGCGGGTGCGGGCGACGTCCTCGCTGACCGCGACGGTGTCGCCGGTGAGGTCGGCCAGGCTGCCGGACCGCACGTCGAGGTCGAGGACGGCCGGCGCGTCCGGGGTGAGGACCAGCGCGGACGCCGACTCCACCTCGGTCTCGCCGAGCATCCGGTAGGAGTGGATCACGGTGGTGGTGCCGACCGGGACCGCGGCCCGGACGCCGGGGGTCGCCCGCACCTCCGGCAGCACGTCGGCGGGCAGCCCGCCGAGCGCCGGCGCGGCGATCCGGTGCTGGGCGAGGGTGCCGTCGTGGACGTCGGCGTCGGCGGCGGCCAGCACGGTGGTCTGGGCGAGGACGTAGGTGAGGACGAAGGCGACCGCCATGCCGACGGCGCTGACGACGCCGGCCAGGCGCGGCGCGTGGCCGCGGACGTTGGCCGTCGCCAGCCAGCTGGCGGCCGAGGCGCGGGCCGGCAGCCGCCTGGCGAGGGCACCGCTCGCCCGCCCGACCAGCGCCGGGCCCGCCATGGCCAGGCCGATCGCCCCGACGATGCCGGCCATCGAGGTGGCGGCCGCGCCGAGCGCGTTCCGCGCCAGCAGCGGCGCGACCGAGAGGGTGGTCGCGGCGGCGATCACCAGCAGGCCGGCGTGGGTGCGGAGGCGGGACGGGGCGCGCGGCTCGACGCGCGACTCGGCGACCGCCTCGGTGGCCGGCAGCCGGGAGGTGCGCCACGCGGCGCCCCTGGCCGACACCTGGACGACGGCCGCCACCAGGAGGACGGTGAGGAGCGCCGGGAGCGGGCCGCGGGTGAGCGGCAGGGCCTCCGGCAGGACGCCGCGTTCGGCGAGCGCGGCCCTGAACCGCTCGGCCAGCGGGTAGCCGAGGGCGACGCCGGGCACCAGGACGACGGCGGCGATCATGCTCGCCTGGGCGGCGGCGAGGTGGCGGATCTGCTTCGGGGTCGCGCCGACGGCCCGCATCAGGGCGAGTTCGCGGCGCTGCCCGGCGACGGAGACGGCCAGCGCGCCGGCCATGGCGAAGCCGGTGACCAGCAGCACGACGCCGGACAGCGAGCCGGCGAGCAGGATCAGCAGGGAGCGCGCGGCGCCGGCCTCGGGCTCGGCGAGGTCGCCGCGGTCCGCGCCGGTGGCGACCGTGAGGCCGGGTTCCTCGGCGAGTTCGTCCCGTACCGCGGCGGCGAGCGCCGCGACGCCGCCCGGCTCGGCGCGCAGCCCGACGAGGTCGACCGTGCCGGGGCGGCCGGCGAGGTCGGCGGCGGTCGGGTCGGCGAAGAGCAGGCCGGCCCCCGGCGCGTCGACCACGGCGGAGACGCGGTACTCGGCGGTCCGGCCGGCCGCGGAGACCAGGACCCGGTCGCCGGCGCGCACGGCGCCGGCGGCGGCGAGGGCGGCGTCGAGCGCGACCTCGCCGGCGCCGGCCGGCGGCGCGCCGGCGACCTCGGGGTCGGCGAACAGGCCGATCGACGCCCAGCCGTGCCCGGCGGTCGCCGGGTCCTCGGTCGCCACGACCCGGCCGTCGGCGGCGAGGAGCGCGGCGGGGAAGCCGAGGTCGCCGACGGCCGCGGTGACGCCCGGCAGCTCGGCGAGGCGGTCGGTGAGCCCGGCCGGCACCCGGCCGCGTTCGGGGAGCGCGATCGGCAGGTCGCCGCCGGGCCTGAACGTCTGGTCGGCGGCGACCACCACGTCCACGTCGCCGAGCCGGCCGGCCGGCAGGTGGGAGCGGAGCCCGGACTCGGCGAGCACGCCGGTCGCGGTGATCAGCGCGGCGCCGCCGAGCACCGCGCACGCCACGGCGAGCAGGGCCGTGATCCGGCGTCTGGCCATGTCCGCCGCGAGACGCAGCATGGGGCTCAGTCCTTTCCGAGGGCGACGAGTCGGTCGGCGAGTTCGACGGCGGTGGGCCGGTCGAGGGTGTCCACGACGCGGCCGTCGGCCATCACCAGGGCGCGGTGCGCCCGCGCGGCGGCGGCCGGGTCGTGGGTGACCATCACGACGGTCTGCCGCAGTTCGTCGACGAGGTCGCGCAGCAGGTCGAGCACCTGGTGGGCGGTGCGCAGGTCGAGCGCGCCGGTCGGCTCGTCGGCGAACACCACGGCCGGCCTGGCCACCAGGGCCCGGACGATGGCGGCGCGTTGCTGCTGCCCGCCGGAGAGCTCGGTCGGTCGGTGGCCGAGCCGGCCGGCGAGGCCGACCCGCTCCACCAGCGCGTTCACCCACTCCCGGTCCGGGGCGCGGCCGGCGAGCCGCAGCGGCAGGGTGATGTTCTCTGCGACGCTGAGCGAGGGCACCAGGTTGTAGGACTGGAAGACGAACCCGACGCGCTCCCGGCGCAGTTCGGTGCGGCGCGTCTCGTTCAGCCGGCCGATCTCGTGCCCGTCGACGGCGACGCCGCCCTCGCTCGGCACGTCGAGCCCGGCGGCGCAGTGCATCAGGGTGCTCTTGCCGGAGCCCGAGGGGCCCATCACGGCGAGGAAGGTGCCGCGTTCCACGGTCAGCGACACGTCGCGCAGGGCGCGCACCCCGCCCGGGTAGGTCTTGCCGACCCGGGTGAGGACGATCGCGGGGGCCGGCCGGGTGGCGGTGGCGCTCACCGGCGCGACCTGAGGCGGAGCGCGACGAGGGCCGCCCCGCTGAGCGCGGTGACCGTGCCGAAGGCGAGGTGGGCGGCGGTCGGCGCTCCGGCCAGCGAGCCCACGGAGTTGCCGACCACGCTGACCGCCAGGACCAGCCAGAGCAGCCCCGGCAGCAGCCCGGGCCGGGCGGCGGCGGGCGGCGTGGGGGCGCTCGCGGTGTCGCCGGTGAGGAGGTAGGGGTCGTCCATGTCGGGCTCCCGTCACGGTGGTTCGGTCTCGGCTGGGCTGACGAGCAACGAAACTAGTGACGGCGGGGGGCGGCGGCCGAGCCCGCTGGCCACCCGATCGGGACTACAGCGGGCTGTACCCCCCGGACTCGGGAACGACCGAATTGACAAGCAACAGCCTTGCGGCGAAGGGTCGTTGGCGTCACGGCCGAGGAACGGCGAACCGTAGTCTTGGCCGCGTCGTCCGTGTCGTGCACCACACCCCGGCCGAGGAGTGGCCTTGGATCTCGTCATCACCCTGATCGCCAACGCGGTCGGCCTGCCGCTGCTCATCGTGCTGGGGATCGCCGCGGCGAAGTCCGTCCCGGCCGGGCAGGTCTTCCTCGTCGAACGGTTCGGCCGCTACCACCGGACGCTGCGGCCGGGCTGGAACCTGGTCATCCCGTGGCTGGAGAAGGTCGCGCACCGCGTCGAGACCAGGCTGCGGGTGGTGCGGATGACGTCGGCGCCGGTGGCCACCAGGGACGGGGGCCAGCTGAGCGTCGACATCACCCTCTACGTCGAGGTGTTCGACCCGGTGCAGGCGATGTACGAGGTCGCCGACCACGAGCAGGCGTTGCAGCAGCAGGTCGACAACTCGGTGCGGGCGCACGTCGGTTCGCTGGACCGGGAGCAGGCGCTCGGCTCGCGCACCCGGATCGGCACCACGCTGCACGAGGAGTTGAGCGCGTCCGCGGCGGCCTGGGGCGTCCGGATCGACCGGATCCTCGTCGACCCGGTCGACGCGGGACCCGCCGCGCGCGGCCCCCGGGCCGCTGGCCCCGCCGAGACGGGACAGTGGCCGCTGGAGAGCGGCGACCCGCGCCGGGTCGGCGCCTACGACCTGGTCGCGCGGCTCGGCGAGGGCGGGATGGGCACGGTCTTCCTGGGCCGCTCACCGGACCAGCGGCTGGTGGCGGTCAAGGTGATCCGCGGCCAGTTCGAGGCCGACGACGCGTTCCGCCGGCGGTTCGCGCGGGAGGTCGAGACCGCCAGGCGGGTGGGCGGCGTCCGCACCGCGGCCGTGGTCGACGCCGACCCGGCCGGCGAACCGCCGTGGCTGGCCACCGAGTACATCCCGGGCCCCTCGCTCCAGTACGTCATCAACCGGCACGGCGCGCTGCCCGCGCCCACCCTGTACATGATCGCGGGCGGGGTGGCCGAGGCCCTGCAGGGCATCCACGGCTGCGGCATCATCCACCGCGACCTGAAGCCGAGCAACATCATCGTCTCCGAGGGCGGCCCCCGCGTCATCGACTTCGGGATCGCCCGCGCCGTCGACAGCACCGCCCTGACCCGCACCGGACACGTCGTCGGCACGCCCGGCTTCCTCGCGCCCGAGCAGCTGACCGGCGGGGCGGTCACGCCCGCCACCGACGTGTACGCGTACGGCATGGTGCTGTGCCACGTCGGTGGCATCGCGGCGCTCGCCGACGGGCAGCCGGTCCAGGCGGCCCTCGGCATGCTGCCGGCCGGGCTGCGGGATCTCGTGCAGGGCTGTCTGGCGCCCGATCCCGCGGCCCGGCCGAGCGTGGCCGAGATCAGTGAGCGGCTGGCCAACCCGTGGGCCGCCACCGTCGACGCCTGGCTGCCGCCGCCGGTGCGGACCATGATCGACCTGCACGCCGCCAACACCCAGCCGGCGGCCCGGTCCTAGGGTCCTGGACCCCGGCGTCAGGCCGGGGTGCCGGTGACCGTGGAGCCGGAGCGGGTGAGGGTGTAGCGGACGGTGGTGCCGCTCCAGAAGTGGAAGGTCAGCGTGACCGTGGAGTTGTCGCGGACCTCGGCGAAGAACGCGGCGGGCAGGGTGATCTCGCCCCCGCTGTAGTTCGGCGAGAACGCGGCGCCGAACTCCTTGTACGAGGTCCAGTTGTGCGGCCCGGCGAAGCCGCCGTCCGAGTAGACCGCCTCCATGGTGGCCAGTTGGTCGCCGTTGAACGCGGTCGGGATGGTCAGCCCGTTCGTCGTGCCGCTGGCGGCGCGCACGGTCGGCGGGGCGTAGGTGATGACGTTCAGGTCCCACGGCACGCCGCGCGAGAAGCGGGCCGACAGCACGGCGTTGACGCCGTAGGCCCCGGAGGCGGTGAGCCGGGCCAGGGTGGGCCCCGTGATGGTGAGCCGGTCGCCGCTCACCGTGTAGTCGGTGCCCCGCACCAGCTGGGTCGAGCCGTGGTGGAGCGAGCTCAGGGTGTTGCCGTTGAGGTTCAGGGCGATGGTCGCGGCGGCCGGGGTCTGGCCGCGGCGGACGAAGATCTGGTCGGTCGCGGCCGTCGACGAGGCCGTGGTCCAGCTGGACCTGATCTGCCGGAAGAGGCTCGGGTCGTTCCACTGGAGCGTGGTCCGGTTGAAGTGCTGGCCGTTGTCCCACAGCATCGTGGTGAGCTGGCGCGAGCGCGCGTAGTTGCCGAGGAACTCGAAGAACTTCAGCTTCTCGCCCTGCTCGATGACGCCGGTGTGGCGGTCGAAGCCGAGCAGCCCGTACTCGCCGACGATCACCGGGATGCCGCGGGCCGTGAACGCGTTGTGGACCCGGTCGAAGGTGTTGACCAGGTCCTGCTGGGTCTCCGCGTCGAACCGGGTGTAGCCGGCGACGTTCACGCTGAACGGCCAGAAGCCGTAGAAGTGCACGGTGGCCACCAGGTTGGGGTCGTTCAGCGCCGTGAAGGTGGCCGTCAGTTCGTCGAGCCTGGCCTGGTCCGCGTTGGTGCGCAGGGTCGGCAGCACCAGGATCCGGCTGGCGTTGTTGCCGCCGGAGCGCCGGACGACGCCGTGGAACGTGGTGTTGAGCTCGTGCAGCAGCTGGGCGTTCTGGGCGTCACCCGAACTGCCCTCGAAGAACGGCTCGTTGATGCTCTCGAAGAGCAGCCGGTCGGAGGAGCCGCGGAAGGTGTTCGCGATCTGGGTCCAGGTGGCGGTGAACCGGGCCAGCACGGCGTCGTGCTGGGTCGGCAGGTTCATCACCCACTGCCAGGAGTCGTGGTGCACGTTGATCAGCACGTAGAGCCCCTCGGCCAGCGCCCAGTCGACGACCTCCCTGACCCGGGCCAGGTAGGCCGGGTCGATGGAGTAGGAGGGCGCCGCGCCCTGGTGCTGGCTCCAGGTCACCGGGATCCGCACGCTGTTGAAGCCCTGCGCCCTGATGGAGCGCAGCAGCTCGCGGGTGACCCGCGGGTTGCCCCACGAGGTCTCGTCCGAGCCGGTGGAGTCGAGGGTGTTGCCGAGGTTCCAGCCGGGCTGCATGGCCGCGACCGTGGACTGGGCCGAGGCGACGGCCGGCGGCCGGCGGTCCTCGGCCGCGTGGGCGGTGGGGGCGGCGACCGCCAGGCCGAGCAGGATCGCCAGCGCGGTGAGGGCGGTCAGCAGGGGGGTGAGGAGGGGGATGAGCGGGGGAGGCGTACGGCTCTGCACGGTCGTCCCTTCCGTTCGATGCCGCGGGGTGGGGGGTGGGGCGAAAACGGTTGGGAGCCCGGGCGGTTGGGAGCGCTCCCAGTCAAGCTCCGGATGCTAGCTGTCGAACGCCGTTCGCATAAGCGGTCGCGCGCCCCCGGCTGGCGCTCGGCTGAGAGGAGATCTGCCACGGGCCGAGAAACCTTCGGCGCGCGCCGGAACGGGCCGAGGGTGGGAGGAGAGCGGCCCGGCGCGCCGGCGCCGCGCCCCGCGAACCCCGACAGGGAGGACCGATGACAGCAACCCTGCCCATCCGGGCGACGGACGGGGACACCCCGCCCAGCCGGTTCGACGACCATCTCGCGGCCCGCCTGCTCACCCAGCGGATCGTGTTCCTCGGCACGCAGGTCGACGAGGTGTCGGCGAACCGGATCTGCGCCCAACTCCTGCTGCTCTCGGCCGAGAGCCCCAAGGCCGACATCAGCCTCTACATCAACAGCCCGGGCGGCTCGGTGCACGCCGGGCTCGCCATCTACGACACGATGCGGCTGATCCCCAACGACGTGGCCACGCTCGCCATGGGGTTCGCCGGCAGCATGGGACAGTTCCTGCTCACCGTGGGCGCGGCCGGCAAGCGTTACGCGCTGCCGCACGCCCGCGTCATGATGCACCAGCCGTCCGCCGGCATCGGCGGGACCACGGCGGACATCGAGATCCAGGCGGAGAACCTAGAGCACACCAAGCGGACCATCGAGCGGATCACCGCGGAGCACAGCGGCCAGTCCCCCGAGACCATCGCCAGGGACGGCGACCGCGACCGCTGGTTCACGGCCGAGGAGGCCAAGGAGTACGGGCTGGTCGACCACGTGCTGACGTCGCTCGACGACGTGCGGCCGGCCGGCCTTCAGCGAAGGACGGGGTTCTGAGGATGAGCCAGTACACGATTCCGACCGTGGTCGAGCGCACCCCGAACGGCGAGCGCGCCTACGACATCTACAGCCGGCTGCTCTCCGAGCGCGTCATCTTCCTCGGCACCGAGATCGACGACGGCGTGGCGAACGTCGTCATCGCGCAGCTGATCCACCTGGAGTCGGCGAGCCCGGAGAGCGAGATCTCGATCTACCTCAACTCGCCGGGCGGCTCGTACACCTCGCTGATGGCCATCTACGACACGATGACCTACGTCAGCTCCCCGATCTCCACCATCTGCGTCGGGCAGGCGGCGTCCACGGCCGCCGTGCTGCTCGCCGGCGGCGACCCGGGCCGGCGGGTGGTGCTCGAACACGCCAGGGTGCTGCTCGGCCAACCGGCGAGCGGCGGCCGGCAGGGAACGGTCTCCGACCTCAGCCTCCAGGCCAAGGAGATGGTCAGGATCCGCTCGCAGGTGGAGGAGGTGCTGGCCCGCCACACGCCGCACGACGTCGCCACGCTCCGCGCCGACATGGACCGGGACCGGGTGTTCACGGCCCACGAGGCGGTGCGGTACGGCCTCGCGGACCAGGTCCTGACCCGCCGACCGTCACTTCCGGGCGCCTGACCGGCGCGGGTCGGGCGACGCGGGGCGCCTGGCCGGCGCGGGGTCGGGCGGCTCAGCCCGGGCCGCCCGGGTGGACGACGCCGTTCTCGTAGGCGAACACCACGGCTTGGGCGCGGTCGCGCAGTTGGAGCTTGGCGAACACGCTGCCGATGTGGCTCTTCACCGTGGCCTCGGTCACGACCAGGTGCGCGGCGATCTCCGGGTTCGACAGGCCCCTGGCCACCAGGAGGAGCGTCTCGCGCTCCCGGGGGGTGAGCGCGGCCAGCAGCCTGGTCGGGGGCCGGAGCGGTTCGGTGCGGGTGGCGTAGTCCTGGATCAGCCTGCGGGTGACCGACGGCGACAGCAGGGCCTCACCGGCGTGCACGACGCGGATCGCCTCCAGCAGGCGGTCCCGTGAGGCGTCCTTGAGCAGGAAACCCGACGCGCCCGCCCGGAGTGCGCCGAAGACGTACTCGTCCAGGTCGTAGGTCGTGAGGATCAGCACCCGGGACGAGGCTCCGGAGGCGGTCAGCCGGGAGGTGGCCTCGACGCCGTCCATGCGCGGCATGCGGATGTCCATCAGGACCACGTCGGGGCGCAGCGCGGCGGCCTGGGCGAGTGCCTCGCGGCCGTCGGCGGCTTCCCCGACGACCTGAAGGTCGGGCTGGGTCTGCAGGAACAGCCGGAGGCCGGTGCGGATCAGTTCCTGGTCGTCGGCGATCAGCAGGCGGATGGTCATGCCACATCCTCGACGGGGAGCCGGGCGGTCACCAGGAATCCGTCGGCGGTGGGGCGGGCGTCCAGGCTGCCGCCCGCCACCGCCGCGCGTTCCCGCATCCCGCGGATGCCGTGTCCGGCGCCCGCCGGGGCCGGGCCGCGGCCGCCGCCGTCGTCCTCGACCCTGACGTCCATCCGCGTCCGCCCGTAGTGGAGCGTCACCGTGACCCGGGTGGGGTCGGCGTGTTTGAGCACGTTGGTCAGCGCCTCCTCGACGATCCGGTAGGCCGACAGTTCGAGGCCGACGGCCAGCGGCCGGGCCTCGCCGGTCAGCTCCAGCCGCACCGGCATCCCGGCGGTCCGGTATTCGGAAACCAGCTCGGCGAGCTGGTCGAGCGACGGCGGTGGTCGCCACTGCGCGCCGTCGTCGGTCGTGCGCAGCAGGCCGAGGATCCGGCGCAGCTCGGCCAGGCTCTGCTCCGCGCTGGCCTCGACCCGTTCCAGGGTCTCGGCCGCGACCCGAGGCTCGGTCGGCAGGACGTCCCGGGCACCGCGCACGCCGATCAGCATGACGGTGACCGAATGCGCGACGATGTCGTGGAGTTCGCGGGCGATGGCCGTGCGTTCCCGCTGTGCCGCGATCTGGTCGAGTTGCTCGCGCTCCCGTTCCAGGGTGGCCGCACGGTCCTCCAGCGCCCAGGTGTAGCGCCGCCGGGTCTGCAGGTACGAGCCGAGGGCCCACGCGGCGATCGGGATGGGCGGCGAGGAGATGCTCGCCGACAGGAGGAACAGCGTCGTCGGGACGAGCGCCGCTCCCGAGACCCTTCGGTCACGCAGGTCCGCGAGCGAGGCGAGGGCGACCACCACGAGTGCCCCGCCCGGGGAGTAGCCCAGCGGCACGAGCACCGCGGCCCCCGCACAGGCCGCGACGAGGACGGCCAGGGGCGCGCGGCGGCGGACGAGCAGGAGGGAACCGGCCAGCACCGTCACCACGACCGGGGTCGGGCGGACCCGGGTGTCGTCGTCGAAGAGCAGCCCCAGCTCCACCGCGGTCGTGATGGCCGCCAGCGCGATGTCGAACAGCGCCGAGCGGCGCGCGACCAGCTGGCCGTACGCCGCCCGGGCCCGCCGAAGGTGCCGGTTCACGCCAGATCGCGCCGTCGCTCGACGATGACCGCGACAAGCGTGGCCGCGACCGTCCACGCGGCCAGTACCCATCCCGCCTCGGCCACCGACAGCGTCGTGTTGTGCGTCATCCGGCTCAGGATCCCGGCCGCGCCGAACGGCGTGAGGTTGATCCCCGATTCCCAGACGTCGGACAGCAGCGGGACCACGGCGAAGTTCACGATCAGCAGGACGACCACGCCCAGGACCGGGTTGCGTATCAGGGCGCCGAGGGCGGCGCCCAGGATCGCGGACAGGACGAACGCCGTGAGGTTGCCCGCCACGACGGCACCGACGTCTCCCGAGGTGAGGTCGGGGCCCGGCTGGTCGCTCAGCAGCGGCAACGCGAGCCCGACCGACACCGTGGTGGTCAGCGTGCCGAGCAGGAGCCCGGTCAGCGCGTAGGCGGCGATGCGCGCCGCCAGCACCACCCCGCGGTCCCGGCGGGCCACGAGAGCCGCCGGTGCGGCCGTCCGGTGTCGATGCTCCCCGGCCGTACCGACCAACCCCCAGAGCAGGAGCAGGATCGGCAACGCCGACAGGGCCTCCGCCTTCTCGGGCACCTCGTCCAGCGTGCCCGACCACACCGCGACCGCCAGGACGTTGAGGACCGCGAACGCGATCCCGCCCACCGCGAAGCCCAGCACGGTCCGGGTGGTCACGGTCTTGATCAGTTCGCCTCGCAGCAGATGGCTCAACGGTCCGCCCCTCCGGTGAGACCGAAGAACACGTCCTCGAGCGACGCGGTCCGCTGGACGACCTCCTCCAGCAGGATGCCGTCGCGGTGGGCCAGCCGTGCGACCTCCGCGGCGTCGAGCCCTTCGACCCGCAGCCCCCCTCCGGCATCGTCATCGCGTTCCGCGCGGCCACCGGCCGCGACCACCAACTTCGACAGGCGCTCGGCCTCGGTGGTGCGCACGACGACCACGCTCTCCCCGGACCGTTCGAGGTCCCGGATCGCGCCCTCGTGGACCAGCCGGCCCCGGTCGATCACGATCACGTCGTCGACGGTCTGGGCCGCCTCGCCCAGCATGTGGCTGGACAGCAGGACGGTGCCACCGTTCGCGGCCCGCTCCCGCAGCAGCGTGCGCAACCAGCGGATGCCCTGCGGGTCCAGGCCGTTCACCGGCTCGTCCAGCACCAGGATCTCCGGATCGCCCAGCAGTGCCGCGGCGAGCCCGAGCCGCTGGCGCATGCCCATCGAGTACTTCCCGACCCGGCCCTTGGCCGCCTCCTCCAAGCCGACGAGTTCCAGGACCTCGCCGACCCGGCGGCGGGGTAGTCCGGCCAGCGCGGCCAGCGACAGCAGGTGCGCCCGACCGGTTCGGCCGGGATGGGCCCCGCACGGCTCGATGGCCACGCCGAGCAGGCGCGCGTCGGGCCTGCTCGTCGTGACCGGCGTGCCCCGGACGAACGCTCGGCCCGCTGTCGGCCGCGCCAGTCCGACGACCACCTTGAGCGCGGTCGTCTTCCCTGCCCCGTTCGGGCCGAAGAATCCCGTCACCCTGCCGGGCCCGACCGTGAACGACAGGTCGTCCACCGCCGTTCCACGGCCATAACGCTTGGTCAGCCCTTCGACCCTGATGGCCGCCGAGCCCCCGGCAACTGTTCGTGAAGAAGTCATACCCGAAGCCTCGGGCGCGGTGGTCTCCAGGTCATCCGCCCACGGTCGAAAACCGAACTCCGACCAGAGGGGGAGAACACCGCCGCGCGGCCGCGCGGCTACGCGGCTACGCCGCGAGGCGCAGTTCGCTGGAGTGGCGGCCGGGGGTGCGGCCGTGGCGGGGGGCGAGGCGGGTGACGGAGGAGGTGGTGGTGCGGGGCGCGGGGGCGAGTCGGCCGTGGGCGCGGGCGAGGAGCTCGGCCAGGCTGAGGCCGAGGGCGCGGGCGACGGCGGCGAGCACCTCGGACGAGGCCTCCTTGCGACCGCGCTCCAGCTCGGAGAGGTACGGCATGGAGATGCGGGCCTCGTCGGCCACGTCCTTGAGGGTCCGCTCCTGGGTCCGGCGTTCGTGGCGCAGCACGTCGCCGACCAGGTGCCGCCACAGCGGCTCCTTGGCGCGGGGCGCCTCCGGGCGCGGGGTCAGGGGAACGACGCGGGCGGCGTGCTCCGCCTCGTCGGGGGCGGGTTTCGGGGCGTGGTCGCTCATCCCCCCAGGGTAGGAACGCCGCGCGGCGGGGGCAGCCGTCGCGCGGTACGCGCTCCGCGAACGCCCCGGGACGAACCGGCGCGCCGCGGTCCGGACGTGAAGGTCCGATGACGTCGTATTGAGCGGCGGCCGGGGTTTCGATCAGTATTGATCGGTGCTCGACACAGCGGACGGCCGTCCCCCACCCGAGCTCGGCGCCGAGGGGCCCCTCGTGGGCCGGACCGAGCTGTTGGCGCGCGCCGGGGACCGGCTGCGCCGCGGCCGGGCGGTGCTGCTGTCCGGGCCGGTCGGCATCGGCCGGACGGCGCTGCTCGAAGCGCTGGCCGACCGCGCCGACCGGGACGGCGCGTTGGTACTGCGCTGCGCGCCGGCGCGCGCCGAGTCACGGCTGCCGTTCCTGGCGTTGATCGACCTGTACGACCAGCTCGACGAGTCGGGCCTGGCCGCCGTCGACGCGCTGCCGGCCGCGCAGCGCGCCGCGCTGGACGCGGCGCTCACCGGCGGTCCGCCGGCCGTGTCCCGGCGGCAGGGCGAACTCGCCCTGCGGCTCGCGGTGTTGTCGCTGCTGCGGGCCCTGGCCCGGCCGGGCAGGCCGGTGGTGCTCGCCATCGACGACCTGCAGTGGCTGGACCGGCCGAGCGCCGAGCTGTTGGCCTTCGCGGCGCGCCGGGTGCGGCGGCTGCCGGTCGGCGTGGTGGCCACCGTGCGCACTCCGCTGACGGGTGGCGACGTCGCCCTTCATCTACGCGCATTGCCCCAGCCGGCGGAGGAACTGCCGGTGGAGCCGTTGGAGTTCGGGCGGCTCGCGGAGCTGCTCGGGCGGCGCCTGGCGGCGGGCGTCCCCGGCTGGGCATTGCGGGAGATCCACCGCACCAGCGGCGGCAACCCGCACTTCGCCCTGGAGCTGGCCCGCGCGGTCGCCGGCGGGCGCGCGGTGCCCCGCCCCGGCGAGCCGCTGCCGATGCCCGCCCACCTACGGGCGGAGGCACGTCGGTTGCTCGGCCCGCTGTCGCCGGGCGCCCGCGAGACGCTGCTGTTGGCGAGCCTGGGGGTGGGGCTCGGGCCCGCGTCGCCCACCGTGGACTCGCTGCGGGCGGCCGGGCGGCCACGGGCCGTGGTGGAGGTGGCCGAGGCGGTCCGGCTGCGGGTGGTGGAGCCGCCGGCCGAGGACGGGGTGGTGCGGTTCACGCATCCGCTGCTGCCGGCCGCGCTGCGCGCCGAGGCGTCGCAGGACCAGCGCCTCGCGGCGCTCACGGCGCTCACGGCGGGCGCCGCCCGCCCCTCCCCCGCCATCCAGCCGGCGCGCGGCCGGGACGCGGTGGGCGGTGGCGGCGGCCCGTTCGCGGCGCTCGCCGAGATGGAGCGCCGGGTGGTCGGCCTGGTGACGGAGGGCGGCACCAACCGGGAGATAGCCGCCCGGCTGTGCGTGAGCGTCAAGACGGTCGAGGCCACCCTGACCCGGGTCTACCGCAAGCTCGGCGTCCGTTCCCGGGTGGACGTGGTTCGGCTCGCGGCCGGCGCGCCGGCCTGAACCCCACGCCCCACAGCGGGTTTTCCCCATGTGGGGTCCGCACCGGGACGCCAAGGGGCCCCCGATTATGGGGAGTTCCCCTCTTGGGCGCCGTCTCCCGGGCCGGCTAGCGTGAAGCGACCACGCGTCGCGTCGCGCGAACCCGAGCCGACGCGCCCACGCGGTGGGGCCCTTCGCGCCAGGCAACGACGCCGCGCCCCCACCCCTTCCCCCCACCGTTCCTCTCCGTCGGTACTTCCCCTCCACCCCCACACCACCCTGAGGAGAAGCATGTCCCTCCTGCCCGCGGGCCGTCGTGCCCTGGCCACCGTCGCCGCGGCCGCCTCGGTCGCCACCGTCGCCGCCGTCCTGACCGCGCCCGCCGCGAGCGCCGCCCCCCAGCCGATCGTCGGCGGCTCCACCACCACGGCCGCGGCCTACCCGTACGTCATGCAGATCACGGACACCAGCGGCTACCAGTACTGCGGCGGCACCCTGGTCACCTCGACCAAGGTGGTCACCGCGGCGCACTGTATGGAGGGCGAGGACGCGGAGGACGTCGTGGTGGTGGGCGGCCGCACCTACCGCAACGGCACCGACGGCACCGAGATCGAGGCCAGCGACATCTGGGTGCACCCGGAGTACGACAGCGCCACGATCACCAACGACGTCGCGGTCATCACGCTGGCCGAGGCCATGCCGTACCAGACGCTGCCCTACGTGGGCGCCACGGACACCGACGTCTACGCCGCGGGCAGCTCGGCGCGGATCGTGGGCTGGGGCACCACCCGGGAGAACGGCCCGTCCTCCAACCAGCTCCGCACCGCCGTGGTGCCCACCGTGACGGACGCCGACTGCGACGAGTCCTACGGCGCGGAGTTCGACGCGGCGGCCATGGTCTGCGCGGGGCTGCCGCAGGGTGGCGTGGACACCTGCCAGGGCGACAGCGGCGGGCCGCTGGTGCTTGACGGCAGGCTGGCCGGCGTCGTCTCCTGGGGCTACGGCTGCGCCCGCGCCGGCTACCCGGGCGTCTACACCCGGCTGACCAGCTACGCGGACGACGTGGCCGCACAGCTCGGCTCCTGACCACCGAACCGGCGTCCGGCCCGGTGCATGCCCGCCGCCTCGCCCGCCTCGTCACGCGCCGGGCGAGGCGATGGGATCATCGACCGTACCGCCACCGTTCACCCTGACGTCACCCTCTCGTACCCTTTCGCGTCGGCAATCTGTTTAACGTCGCGTTCTACCTGCCCAAAGCCACTGGAAGCCAGCGTGACCAAACTCTCCGTCATCGTCGCCTGTTACAACATGCAGGAGTTCCTGCCCGACACCTTGCGGGCGCTCGCCCGGAACGTGGGCGACGACCGGGAGTTCATTCTGGTCAACGACCACTCCAGGGACGCCACCGGCGAGATGCTGGACCAGGCCGCGGCCCGTATCCCCGGGGTCCGGGTGATCCACCACGAGACCAACCGCGGCATCTCCCAGGTGCGCAACACCGGCATCGACGCCGCCCGCGGGCGCTGGCTGACCTTCCTCGACGGCGACGACTGGTACGCGCCGGGCTACCTCACCCAACTGCTGGCGGCCGTCGAGTCGTTCGACTGCGACTTCGTGCGCACCGACCACGTACAGGTCACCGGCACCAGCCGCACCCTGGAGCGGGCGCCGGCGCCGCGCCGCAACACGCTGATGGACCCGCGCGACGGCATCCTGCCCGCGCAGCGGAAGAGCATGGTGGACTACCCCAACGTCTGGTCCATGGTCTGCCGGCGCAACGTCTTCGACGACCTCGGCGTGCGCTTCGTGCCGAACCTGCGCACCTGCGAGGACCGGGTCTTCACCTGGCAGCTGCACCTGCGCGCGCGCTCCTACGTCTCGACCGGCCTGCACGGTCTGTTCTACCGGCGCGGCATCAGCACCTCGCTCACCCAGGTCGGCGACGAGCGGCAGCTGGACTTCATCCCCGCGCACGACCTGATCATGGAGGAGGTGCTGGCCCACCCCGAGGCGGACCGGTTCCTGCCCAAGATCGTTCGCACCTACTGCGCCATGATCGCCTTTCACATCGGCAAGGCGGACCGGCACCAGTCCGACGTGGCCCGCAGGCTGCGGCAGATGTCGACGGAGGCGCTGCACCGGATGCCGCAGGAACTGCTGGACCGGACGATCAACGAGATGGGCCCCGAGCGCGGCCGGGTGCTGCGCCGGCTGCTCGGCCGGACGACGACGCGTAAGGTGACCGCGGCCTGATGAGCACCGAAGCCACGACCCCGGCGCGCACCCAGATCTTCGAGGTCTCCACGCTCTACGGCGCCGCCACGCTGGCCGCCGCGCTGGACGCCGGCCTCTTCGGGCCCGACGAGGCCGCCGAGGAGCGGATCCTGCTGGTGAGCAACAACGCCGCGATCCCCGAGACCTCGGTGCTGCTCTCCGAGATGACCGGCTGGGGCCGGATCGTCACCCGCTTCGACCGGGTGATCAACTGGAACGAGACCATCGAGCCGCACCATCCGGGCAGTTGGACCCCGCGCGAACACGACGTCCCGATATGGGAGCGGCTGCTGCGCACCGCCTGGGAGCTGCCCGACGGGCCGATGGACCTGGTCGTCGAGTCGGTGCACGCCAAGCACTCCATCGCGCTGGCCGCGATCTTCGCCGACGCCGACGTGCACGTCTACGCCGACGGCCTGATGAGCTACGGCCCCACCAGGGACCGGCTCAACTGGAACACCGCCTGCCGCATCCAGCGGCTGATCCACCTTGACCTGGTGCCGGGTCTTGCGCCGATGCTGCTCACCGACTACGGCGTGCCGGCCGAGACCGTGCCGAACGACGCGTTCCGCGCCGTGCTCGACGAGATCAGCGCGGCCGAGAGCGACCCGTCCGTGCTGGGCGCCCTGGAGGGCGCGGAGCACGAGTCCACGGCCGTCGTCCTCGGCCAGTACCTGGCCGCGCTGAACATCCTGGAGCCGGCCGAGGAGGAGGAGCTGCACGCGCGGATGCTGCGCGGTGCCGCCGCGGCCGGCTGCCACTCGGTGGTCTTCAAGCCGCATCCGACGGCGCCGGCCCGCTACTCCAAGGCGCTGGAGAAGGCGGCGGCCGAGGTCGGGGTGCGGCTCACCGTGCTCGACTCGCCGATGCTGGCCGAGACGGTGTTCCACCGGCTGCGGCCCGCCCTGGTGGTGGGGTGTTTCTCCACCGCGCTGCTGACGGCCTCCGCCTACTACGGCATCCCGATCGCCCGGCTCGGCACCGGCACGGTGCTCGGGCGGCTCACCCCGTTCCAGAACAGCAACCGGATCCCGCTGACCATCGTCGACGCCCTGGTCCCCGACATCGAGGAGCGCGGGGCCGGCGAGGTGGTCACGGCGCGGGCGGGGGTCGGCGCCGAGCTCGGCCCGCTGGTGCGGGCCGTGGGCTACTGCATGCAGTTCAAGCGCTATCCCGAGCTGCGCGCCGAGGCCCAGGAGTGGCTGGCCGCGAACCAGGGCAGGGCGGCGTCTCGCTATGTGGTGCGGGCGCGGCTGACCACGCTGGCGCTGCCCGGCGGCATCGGCGCCAGCATCACGGGCCAACTCCCGGGCGGTCGCACGGCGTTGCGATTCGCCCGGAAGGTGCGGCGCTCCATGCGCCGCGGCTGAGCCCCGGTGTCGGCTCGGCTCAGCCGAGCCACCGCCGCAGGCCGAGGCGTCCCCACAGCAGGCTCGTGCCGTAGGACAGCGCGAGGGTGACCGTCAGCATCACCAGGAGCAGCAGCGCGGCGAGCGGCGCGCTCAGGTCGGCGGAGACGAGCGGGTCGACCAGTTCCTCGACGAAGAACACGTGCACCATGTAGGCGCCGAGCGCCGCCCCGGCCAGCCTGGAGAGCGTGGGCCGCCAGCGCTCCGGCACGGGTATCCGGTTGAGCAGCGTGATCGCGCAGATGGTGGCGACCCCCACGAAGACGTGGGCGTTGGGTATCGGGTAGTGGATGGTGGTGTCGTACCAGACGACGGCCGCCAACGAGACCAGCATCGTGGCCGCCAGCGCCCAGCGGAGCCGGCGGGAGACGCGGTAGGGCAGGCCGATCAGCAGCGCGCCGCCGACGGCGTAGACCACCTGGTAGGTGCCGAAGCTCCAGCCGAACTCGGGCAGCCCGTCGAAGCCGGTGACCTCGGCCACGGTGGCGAACACGGTCGGGCCCGCCGCGACGCCGAGCAGCGCGAGCCCGAGTCGCCAGGGATGTCTGCCCTTTCTGACCAGCACCACGAGGGCGAGCACGGCCACGATCGGGATGTAGGCGTACATGAACCACAGGTGGTACGCCGGGCGCGTCTCGCCGAAGAACGCCTGGGCCGCCAGGTCGGACGTCGGGTCCTCGTTGCGGTCGCGCAGCCAGGCCCAGGCGACGTAGGCCAGGCTCCACACGAACAACGGCACGCTGTTGCGGACGACGCGCGCCCACATGCGCGGCTCGTCCCGCGGCGGGGCGCCCACCAGCACCGCCCAGCCGGCGATGGCGAAGAACAGCGGCACGGCGAACGAACTCACCGAGTCCCCGATGTGCCCGACCCAGTAGGCGCCGGGCCCGTTCGCCCGGTCGTCGTCGGTGGCGTGGATGAAGGTGGCCGACGTGTGCGCGAAGATCACCGTGGCCGAGCCGACCAGGCGCATCAGGTCGACGTCGAAGCGGTGCTCGCGGGCTTGGGCAACCGGCTCGGGCTGTGCTGCGACGGCCGGTGGGGCTGGGATGGAGGTGAGCATGGTCCCGTTCATCAGGTTTTCGAAGCCGAAGTTCGGATCGAGAACTTCTAGCAGGCAAAACCTGACGGGACCTCACCTCACCGCGTCCTCCTGGTGAATTCGCGGTGGCTGATCCGTTCCGCTCAGCCGAGCCATCGGCGCAGGCCGAGGCGCTCCCACAGCAGGCTGGCCCCGTAGGACAGCGCGACGGTGACGGCCAGCATCCCCAGCATCGTCCAAGCGGCGGCGAAGCCGCTCATGTCGGCGGAGACGAGCGGGTCGACCAGTTCCTCGACGAAGAACACGTGCACCAGGTAGGCGCCGAGCGAGGCGCCGGCGAGCCTGGAGAGCGCGGGCCGCCACCGCTCGGGGACCCGCACCCGGTTGAGCAGCAGGATCAGGCACACGGTGGAGACACCCACGAACAGGTGGGCGTAGGGGATGGGGTAGTGGACCTGGGTGGAGTACCAGAGGGTGCCGGCCAGCGCCGCCGCCAGCACCACGAGCAGGCCCCAGCGCCACCGGGCGGGGACCCGGTGGGGCAGGCCGATCAGCAGCGCGCCGCCGACCGCGTAGATCACCTGGTAGGTGCCGAAGCTCCAGCCGAACTCGGGCAGCTCGTCGAAGCCGGTGACATCGGTCACAGTGGAGAACACGGTCGGGCCGGCCGCGACGCCGAGCAGCGCCAGGCCCAGGCCCCAGGGGTGCTTGCCGGCCCTGACCAGCACCGCGAAGGCGAGCACGGCCACGATCGGGATGTAGGCGTACATGAACCACAGGTGGTACGCCGGGCGGATGTCGCCGAAGAAGGACTGCGCGGCCAGGTCGACCGCCGGGTCGTCGTTGCGGTCGCGCAGCCAGGCCCAGGTGACGTAGGCCAGGCTCCACACGAACACGGGCACGGTGTTGCGGATGATGCGTGTCCACATCTTCCGCTCGTCCCTGGGCGGGGCGCCCACCAGCACCACCCAGCCGGCCATGGCGAAGAACAGCGGCACCGCGAACCGGCTGAACGATTCGCCGACGTGCCCCACCCAGAAGGCGCCGGCCCCGTTGGCCTCCTGGTCGTCGACGGCGTGGATGAAGGAGGACGCGGTGTGCACGAGGATCACGGCGACCGAGCCGATCACCCGCATCAGGTCGACGTCGTGGCGGTGCTCGCGAGCGGGCGGGGCGGGGCCGCGCGGGGGCGACGTCGTCGGCGTCGACAGGGTCGCGGTCGTGGGGGTGGAGTGGGGCATGATTCCGTTCGCGGGTCTCGGGACCAGGGACGTCGGGCCTGTCTAGTCCCCCGGGCGAAACTCCACCTCGCCGTCAAGCGACCAGCAGGTTAACTACCACCCATATCATCTTCTTCTCCTACGGCGGCAAGGATCTCCTGGAGACGTGTCTCACGCGGCCCGTCGAACTGGGGCTCCGGGGTGAAGGCCGCGTCCCAGGCGGCCGGGACGGCGCCCGCGATCTCCCGCAGCGAGCTGAACACCCGCAGGCCACTGAGGTGCTCGGGCACCCCCACGCCGTGGGCGTCGATACCGGCGGCACGGCACAGGGCCAGCGCCCTGGGTATGTGGAACTCCTGCGAGACCAGCAGCGCCCGGGTGACACCGAACACCTCGGCGGCGCGGGCGCACGAGTTCCACGTGTTGAAGCCGGCGTAGTCGGCGACGATCCGCTCCGCCGGCACGCCGAGACCCACCAGGTACTCCCGCATGGCGTCCGGCTCGTTGTACTCCTCGGTGCTGTTGTCCCCCGTGACCAGCAGGGCCTCGACCCGCCCCGAGTGGAAGAGCTCGGCGGCCGCGTCGAGACGGTGCGCCAGCCAGGCCGACGGCTCCCCGCCGGCGCGGAGCCCGGCGCCGAAGACCACCGCGACCGGCGCGGACGGCGCGTCCCCCACGGACCTGATCCGGTCGTGGGTGGAGGCGTGCACCCAGGTGGCCGGCAGCAGCGCGAGCACCACGACGGCCATGACGACCTGCACCAGGGTGCGCTTGCCGCGCACCGTGCGCGGCATCCGGGGCCGGGACACGCTCGGTAGCCGAAACTTCGTCACGCCGTTATCACGTACCGAACGCCGGACAAGTTCCCCACCCGCCCGTTCGAGTGAATAGAGTCTCCGGATGTGGTGAGCGGGCTGAGCGGGATCGACTGGGCGCTGCTCGGCGTCGCGGCGGTCCTGGTGGGCCTGGCCAAGACCTCGATAGGCGGCATCGGCGCCATCAGCGTCGCCCTGTTCGCCGCCGCGCTGCCCGCCCGCGAGTCCAGCGGGGCGCTGCTGCCGCTGCTGATCTTCGGCGACATGCTGGCTGTGCGGGCCTACCGCAGGCACGTGGACTGGTCGGCGCTGCTGCGGCTCTTCCCCTCCGTGGCGGTCGGCGTGGTGCTGGGCGTCGGGTTCATCGCGGTGGTCGACGACACGGTGATGCGCCGCACGATCGGCGGGGTGCTGCTCGCGGTCGTCGCGCTGCACCTGTGGCGGCAGCGGCGCGCGGAGACCGACACCAGCACGGGCCGGTGGCGCGCCCCGGTGTTCGGGCTGCTCGCCGGGTTCACCACGATGGTGGCCAACGCCGGCGGCGCGGTGATGTCGCTGTACCTGCTGTCGGCCGGCTTCCCGAAGCTGGCGTTCCTGGGCACCGCCGCCTGGTTCTTCTTCATCGTCAACCTCTTCAAGGTGCCGTTCAGCGTGGGCCTCGGCCTGATCGACGGGGAGTCGCTGCTGCTGAACGCGGCGCTGGTCGGGGGCGTGCTGCTGGGCGCGTTCGCCGGGCGGCGGCTGATCCGCCGGATCGACCAGGCCAGGTTCGAGCGGCTGGTGCTGCTGTTCACCGTGGTGGCCAGCCTCAACCTGCTGCGCTGAGCGGGTGCGCGCCGGGACGGGCCGGGCGAGGATGAGGAGCATGCTGCTCGCCGACGTCGCGCGGACCTCCCGGGAGGTCGCGGCCACCAGGTCGCGGTCGGCGAAGGTGGCCGCGCTCGCCGGGCTGCTCGCCGGCACCGAGCCGGCCCAGGCCCCGGTCGTCGTCACCTACCTGGCCGGGCGGCTGCCGCAGCGCCGGCTCGGCGTGGGCTGGCGGGCGCTGTCCGGCCAACGGCCGCCGCCCGCCCCCGAGCCCCGGCTCACGGTGGCCGCCACCGACGCGGCGCTGGCCGACATCGCCGCCGCCTCGGGCGCCGGCGCCACGGGCCGGCGCCGGGAGCTGCTCGGCGCGCTGTTCGCCGAGGCCACCGAGGAGGAGCAGGACTTCCTGATCCGGCTGATCAGCGGCGAGCTCAGGCAGGGCGCGCTGGACGCGCTCGCCGCCGAGGGTCTCGCGGCGGCCGTGGGCGCGGCGCCGGACGAGGTGCGGCGGGCCGTGATGCTCGGCGGCTCGCTCGGCGCGGTGGCCGAGGCGCTGCTGGCGCGCGGCCGGGACGCGCTCGCCGAGTTCCGGCTGACCGTGGGCCGGCCCGTGCTGCCGATGCTGGCGCAGAGCGCCGAGGACCTCGACGAGGCGCTCGACCGGCTCGGCCCCTGCGTGGTCGAGGAGAAGCTGGACGGCATCCGGGTGCAGGTGCACCGGGACGGCGACGCGGTGCGGATCTTCACCAGGACCCTGGACGAGATCACCGACCGGCTGCCCGAGGTGCGCGCCGCCGCCCTGGAACTCGACGTGGCCAGCGCGGTGTTGGACGGCGAGGTGATCGCCTTCGACGAGGCCGGCCGGCCGCACCCGTTCCAGGACGTGTCGTTGGGGGCACCTCCCGGCGTTAGCCGGGGGAGGGTCGGCTCGCTCTCCGGCGCGCTGCCGCTCTCCCCGGTCTTCTTCGACCTGTTGACCGTGGACGGCCGCGACCTGCTCGGGCTCCCGACCGAGCGGCGGCACGCCGAGCTGGCCAGGGTGGCGCCCGAGCCGCGCCGGGTGCGGCGGCTGCCGGTGCCAGAACCGGCGTCCGGCGAGTCCAGGCGCGCGGCGCGGGAGTTCGCCGAGGCGGTGCTCGCGCGCGGCCACGAGGGGGTGTTGGTGAAGGCGCTCGACGCGCCCTACAACGCGGGACGGCGCGGCGCGGCCTGGCTCAAGGTGAAGCCGGTGCACACCCTGGACCTGGTGGTGCTGGCCGCCGAGTGGGGCCACGGCCGGCGCCGCGGCCGGCTGTCCAACCTGCACCTGGGCGCGCGGTCGGCGGACGGCACCTCCTTCGTGATGCTGGGCAAGACCTTCAAGGGCATGACCGACGCCATGCTCGCCTGGCAGACCGAACGCCTGCTGGAACTGGCCGAGGACGACGGCGGGCGGGACCGGCGGGACGGCGGGGTGGTGCGGGTGCGGCCCGAACTCGTGGTGGAGGTGGCGTTCGACGGGGTGCAGCGTTCCACACTCCCCCAGACTCCGTCTGGGAGGGGCCCCCAACCGGCGGGTGTGACACTGCGGTTCGCCCGGGTGCTGCGCTACCGGGAGGACAAGCGGGCCGCCGACCCCGAGGCCGTGGCCTCGGTCGACTCGGTGCTCGCGCTGCTGCCCGGGCGCGCCACGGGCTGACGCCCGCGCGCCCCCGCGCGCGACGGCCGTGCGCCGATCGTGGCTGCTTCGTTATGGGCCGGGTGCAACATTCCGCCGGGTAGGCGCATCTTTATCAGTGAGGTCCTTTAGGGTCCGATAGCTCCAGGGGGAACACTGATGCGCACCGCGCTCTTCCGTAGAGTGGCCGCTCCGGCGGCGGCCGCAGCCGCCGTGGCTGCCCTGCTGCTCACCGGCTGTTCGGCGCAGGGCGCCGAGGGCGGGGGGTCAGGCGATCCGTCCAGCTCGGCGCCGGGCGAGGAGGAATCGCCGCGGGAGGACGGGGAGTCGGAGGCCGACGACGGCGCGGCCGAGGAGGAGACCGAGGAGGTCGTGCTCGACTTCGGCGACGAGTCGGAGCAGGTGCGCGAGCTCCAGGCCAGGTTGGCGGCGCTCGGCCACTTCCTGGCCCAGCCGACCGGCTACTACGGGGACGTCACGCTGGGCGCCGTCTCCGAGTACCAGCGGGCCGAGGGCCTCGAGGTCTCGGGCACGGTGTTCGCGAGCACCTGGGCGGCGCTCACCGAGGCCACGGGCGCGCCGAGCCAGGACGAGCTGTACCCGCCCCAGCAGATACTCGGCTACGGGGACAACTCGGACCAGGTGCGGGAGCTCCAGGCCAGGCTCAAGCAGGCGGGCCACTTCGAGGAGAACCCCACCGGCTACTACGGGGACGTCACCACGGCCGCGGTGCGGGCGTTCCAGGAGGCGGCCGGCATCGAGGCCACGGGGACGGTCTTCGAGCCGACCTGGGAGGCGCTGACGAGCCAGACCACGGCCCCCAGCCAGGAGGAGATGTTCCCGCCCGTCGAGATCCCCGAGGTCGAGCCGGCGCAGGAGTTGGACGAGCGCTGCCTGACGGGCCGGGTGCTGTGCGTCTCCAAGACCTCGCAGACGCTGTCCTGGGTGATCGACGGCGAGGTGCGGATGACGGTGGACGTGCGCTTCGGCGCCGAGGAGACGCCCACCAGGGAGGGCGAGTTCGAGGTCTACTGGAAGTCGCGCAACCACCACTCGACGCTCTACGACTCGCCCATGCCCTACGCGATGTTCTTCGACGGCGGCCAGGCCGTGCACTACTCGCAGGACTTCGCGGCCAACGGCTACAACGGCGCCTCCCACGGCTGCGTCAACGTCCGGGACGAGGCCGCGATAGCCCAGCTCTTCGACGAGGTCACCGAGGGCGACCGGGTCGTCGTCTACTGGTGACGCCGCGTCCGGCGCGCCCCGCCCGCGGCCCGGGCCGGGCGCGCCGGGTCGGCCCGGCCGCCGGGGTCAGTCCGGGTTGGGGAGGGGACAGTCCGGCTCCGGTGGGGCGCCCTGTGGCCAGGCGAGCCCCACGAAGCGGATGTCCTCGGTGTCCGCGTCGAGTTCGACCACGACGACGGCCTTGTTGTGGGGGTCGCCATGGTTGTTCAGGCAGATCCAGCCGGAGACGCCCTCGACCTTCCCGCCGCCGTGCATCCGCAGCCAGGAGTTCCCGACGTCCTCCAGGGCGGGCACGGAGACCTCTCCGCCGGTGGAGTTGCGGATCCCCGTGATCGCCGTGAGCGTCGCGTCGTACATCGTGATGGCGCGCCCGTCGGTGAGTTGCTCCACGTCACCCTGCCCGGTCTCGGCCATCAGGTCGAGGAGTTCGCCCAGTGCCTCGGGCGAGCCGCCGGTGCCCGGGGCGTTCTCGCCGGTCCAGGCGTCGGGGTGGGCGATGGTGGCGTAGCGGACGGTCACGTCGTTCTCCAGGGAGCCCCAGTCGAACTCGGGGTCGGTGCGCAGCGTCGAGGCGCCGGAGATGGTGACCACCGTGTACTCCTTCTCGGCGCAGCCGCGGGCGCCCAGCGCGTTGACGAAGAGCCGGAGTTGGACGTTGCGGCCGGCGAAGTAGATCACCTCCGCCTCGGAGGTGCAGATGGTGGCGACCATCCGCTGGAAGTCGTTGGGGAGGTTGCCCTCGTCGGTGAGGTCGGGCGGCGAGACGAACTGCTCGGGGGCGTTGGGCGCGTCCGAGGTCACGCGGCCGAAGACGTCGCGCAGCGAGGCGATGTAGTTGTCGTCCTCGCGCAGGTCCTCGACCAGCAGGGTGCGGGCCGGGTCGATGTTCGAGTAGAGGGAGGCCAGCGCGGCGGCCTGGTCGCTGTTGTCCGGCACCACCCGGGCGAGTCCCGGGTAGCGGATGTGCTCCTCCGAGTTGCCGAGGTCGTCGGCGGTGAGCGGCCCGGCCACCATGGGGATGCCGGCCTCGTTGGTGAGGTAGGAGATGGCCTCGGCCGTCGTGCGGGTGCTGACGTCGAAGCCGACGACGGCGCGCAGGTTGTGCTCGGGGGAGTCGGCCATCCGCCGCAGCTCCTCCGCCACCGGCCGCCACTGGGCGCTGTTGCGGCCCGGGTTGGCGAGCACCAGGCGGATCGGCGGGCGGGTCTGCTGGGCCCGGTGGTTGGCGCGGTACTGGGCGAGGTAGGCGCCCTGCACCTCGTGCAGGGTCTGCCGCCGCTCGACCTCGTCGTCCGAGGTCATCGGGAGGATGAAGGCGACCGTCACATAGGGCACGTCGGAGCCGGTGACCCGGTCGTTCTCCTCCTTGATCCGGGCCGAGACCTCCTCCAGGGCCGGGTGGAAGACGAACTCGCCGTCGGTGACGCCGACGCACTCGGCGTCCGGGCCGCGCTCCTCGACGCCGCGGCCGCAGGAGGTGTCGGGCCAGTAGCGCTCGTAGCCGACCCAGCCGGCCAGGGCGAGCAGGGCCAGCGTGAGCGCGCCCGCCAGGGCTCTGGTGAGCGGACCCCAGCCGCGTAATCTCATGGTCGGTACCCCCTCGGTATCGGCAGATCCGGTGCCTGGGCGCCGTCCCGCAGCCGGGCGGGCCACTCGCGCCAGGCGGCCAGCAGGACGTCGTGCTCGTCGTTGTGCTCGTAGAGGGTGAGCAGCGCGGACTCCACCCGGTCGAAGTCGTCGTCGGTGCCGGCCTGCGCCAGCGGGTCGGACAGCCGCCAGACGGCGTGCACCAGCCGGCTGATCGCCCGGTGGGCCGGCAGCGGGTCCTGGTCCGCGGGACCGCGCGCCGCGCAGACCGGGCAGTCGGTGTCGGTGGACCGCCGGGCCGCGCCGCGCGGCCCCGCCGGGGGGTGGGGGGCGGCGCAGACGACGTTGACGACGGCCAGCCACTCCTCGGGCGGCGCGTTGACGAACCGGTGGTGCAGGGCGCGCTCCACGGTGTCGAGATCGCCGAGGGCGAGGGTGTGGTGCAGATAGGCGACGCCGTGCCTGACCGACCCCGGGGGCAGGTCGTCGCGGTTGTAGCCGGAGCGCAGCCGGCGGTGGAGCCTGGTCCACTGCTCCTCGCCGGCGGTGGCGGCGAGACGGCACAGCAGCAGGGCGCGCAGGGCGCGGTCCCCGACCAGCGGAACGTTTCGGTGCCCCGGTCCGCCCGGCTGGTCCTCCCCGCTCGGCCAGCGCCAGGGCTCGCGGCGCCAGTGCGCGCCGTCCAACTCGTCGCGGACGGCGCGCAGCCGGCCGCTGGCCGGATGGCCGGGGCCGGCGTCCGGCTGCTCGTCCGTGCCGACCAGCGCCCACAGCCGGCGGGCCGCCTCGTCGTCCAGGGCGATGGCCAGCCGCGTCAGGTCGTCGCGCAGCCGGCGGTCGGGCAGCAGCCGCTCCAGCACCTGTTCGCCCACGGTGGCGGGACGGTCCGGCTCGTCCCCGGCCGGCGGCAGCGTGAGCAGCCAGCGGGGCTGCCAGGGGTCGCCTGAGCTGAGCCGTTCCACCACCGCGTCGGCCAGCAGCCGGGCGCAGCCGGCCCGGCCGCCGCTGAACCGGGCGATCAGCCGGGGCAGATGGGGCGGGTAGTCGGCGGAGCCCAGCATCCGCATGATGTCCTCCGGCCGCACGGCGCCCAGTTCGACGCGGAGCAGCCAGCGCTCGGGCGCGCCGCGCTCGGCCGGCAGCCACGGGGTGCGGGCCGCGATGTCGGCCATGCCGAGGCCCCCGGTGTCGATGGCCGGCCTGGTGATCACGACCACCGGGCGCACGGCGCCCCGCGGCAGGGAGTCCCAGGCCCGCAGCAGCACCCGGACGAAGTGCCGGCCGTCGGCGGTGTGGGCGTTGTCGAGCAGGATCAGCGGGGCCGGGGTCCGGTTGCGGCGGCGCAGGAAGCCGTAGTGGTCGGCGATGTCGTGCAGCAGGGCGGCGACCAGCAGTTCCTCTGCGCTCTGCCGGCTGGCGTCGAGCCGGCGGAAGTCCCGTACCAGGGCGAAGAGTCGCTGCAGGTCGTCGCCCTGGAAGCGGCCGAGCCGCTCGCCCCACCAGCGCAGCGCGCCCCGGTCGGGCCGGGCCGCGAGCAGCTGGTCGCGGGCGGTCGCCAGGGTGGCCTGCGTGATGGCCTCCATGCCGGGCAACACGGTCAGCACCGTCGGCAGATGGGTGGAGAGCGCGTCGAACCACTGCCGCAGCAACTCCTTGCGCCGCTTGGCGTCCGGGCTGTCCTCCCGGATGATCTCGCGCAACCGTGCCTCGGCGGTGCGGAGTTCGGCCGGTGCGACGTCCGTCTCCGCGCCGGTGCCAGGTCGCCAGGTGGTGACCACCAGCAGCCCGAGCGCGAGTCGGGGGAAGGTCGGCGCCTGGGTGAACCGCCGTGGCCGCAGCCCGAGTTTGTAGGAGAGCAGGTAGAGCAGCTGGGTCACGGGGGAGGCGTTGCGCGGCGGCTCCGAGCCGCCGCCCGGCAGTCCCGACAGGCCGCTCTCGCCGAATCCCGGCGCCGCCAGGTCGGCCCTGGCCAGCGGCACCCGGCCGTTGTAGCCGGAGTAGAGGGCGTCGAGCAGCACCGTCTTGCCGCCGGCCCGGCCGGCCGACACCTCGACGACGGGCCGGGCGCCGGGGAACTCCTGGGCGATCCGTCGGTCGCGCAGCCGCTCGAGACCGACCAGGCGCGGCACGAGGCCGTCGGTCAGCGCCTCCTGGCCGTGTGCTCCGTGCAGTCGCTCACCCATCGCTCCCCCCAGGGCAATGACCAAGAGCTGTTGTGAACATGACGCACACGGCGGGCCGGGAGTTCCCGTCTCCGCGCCCGAAACGCGCCGGAGCGAGAATGGTGTGATGCGCTACATCATCATCGGCGCCGGCGCGGTCGGCGGAAGCATAGGCGGACGGTTGGCACAGGCTGGGCACGAGGTCGTCCTCGTGGCGCGCGGCGCGCACGGCGAGGCGTTGCGGGAGGGCGGGCTGCGGCTGCTCACCCCGGACGACTCGCTGACGTTGCGGCTGCCGGTGCTGTCCGGGCCCGAGGAGTACCGCCCGACGGCGGAGGACGTGCTGGTGCTGGCCGTCAAGACGCAGGACACGGTGGCCGCCCTGGACGCCTGGGCCCCGGTGGCCGGCGACCTGCCGCTGCTGTGCGCGCAGAACGGCGTGGCCAACGAGCGTCTCGCACTGCGGCGGTTCCCCCGGGTGTACGGGGTCTGCGTGTGGCTGCCCTCCGTGTTCCTGGAGCCGGGCGTGGTGGTCGCGCCCTGCGCCCCGCTGAGCGGGATGCTGCACCTCGGTCGCTACCCGGGCGGCGTGGACGACACGGCCCGGCGGATCGCCGAGGACCTGGAGCGCTCCTGCTTCCTGGCCCCGGTCCAGGAGGACGTGATGCGCTGGAAGTACGCCAAGCTGCTGATGAACCTGGCCAACTCGGTGGAGGCGGTCGCCGGGCCGCTCGGCGCCGACCCGGCGCTCGGCGAGCTGTTCCACCGGGCCGCGAACGAGGGCCGCGAGGTGTTCGCGGCGGCCGGCATCCCCTTCGCGGGCCAGGAGGAGCAACGCGCGCTGCGCGGCGACCGGATGGACATCCGCGATGTGCCGGGGGCGCCGGCGAGCCGCGGCTCGTCCTGGCAGAGCCTGCGCCGCGGCACCGGGACCATCGAGGCGGACTACCTCAACGGCGAGATCGTGCTGTTGGGCCGCCTGCACGGGGTGCCGACCCCGGTCAACGAGGCGCTGACGCGGATCGCCAACGCCTTCGCGCGGGACGGCCGGGAGCCCGGTTCGCTGCCGGCCGCCGAGCTGGCCGCGCTGGTCTGAGGCCCCCGCCTCCCCCCTTGATCCCCTTGGATTTCCCGGTTTTTCGCGGTACCCCGGGCGGCGCGGCCGCCCGGGAGGTACCGTCGTTCCGGCGCTCCTATGCCACCCCTCTGCGGCGCCGTCAAGTCGCCTTAGCCCGGACGGGTGGTTTCCGTTCCGCTGGGTATTCCACAGAGAGAGTCCTCGTTCTCCCCACCAGGACCCCCAACATCCCTCACACGGGTGACTTCACGGACCGCATAGTCCGATCGGGCCATCAAAGATTAGGCCCATAGGGGGTGTTGCGTTGCCGTCCGCCTTCCGTAACGTCCTCAACTGGCAAGCGGTCATATGCCACTTGCCGCCGTGGGGGAGCCCTCGTCTGGGAGAGGAACGGCACCGGCATGAGCTGGGTTGTGGACTGGACTAAGCACGCGGTCTGCCGCAAGACGGATCCGGATGAACTGTTCGTTCAGGGCGCCGCGCAGAACCGCGCCAAGGCGGTGTGCAGCGGCTGCCCCGTGCGGGCCGAGTGCCTGGCGTACGGCCTGGACAACCGCGTGGAGTTCGGCGTCTGGGGCGGCATGACCGAGCGCGAGCGCCGCGCCCTGCTGCGCAGGCGCCCCACGGTCGCCTCGTGGCAGCGGCTGCTGCAGACCGCCAAGGCCGAGTACGAGAAGCGCAGCATGCGCTCCTCCACCTCCAGAATCGCCTGAGCCCTCTCGGCCGTCCCCGGCTCAGTCGTCGCCCGCCTCGGGCGCGCGCTCGCTCAGCCGGGCGTGCCGCTGGCGGGCGGCCTGCGGGGTGCCGAGGCCGAGGCCGAAGGCGATCTCCTGCCAGGTGAGCCCGCGCCCGCGGGCCATGGTGAGCAGCCCGGCCTCCAGCTCGTCGAGCTCCGCCCGCACCCGGGGCATCAGCGTCAGCGCGGCCATGATGTCCGCCCGGTCGACCTCCGGCTCCCCCTCCTCGGGCCGCGCCGCGCCGCTCAGCAGGAAGGCGACCAGCCGGACGGCCTCGTGCGGGGCCGGCAGGTGCGGGTTGGTCTGGCGGGCGCGCTGTGCCTCGGTGGCCGCGTGCCGCTCGGCGATCCTGAACAGCGCGGCGGCGCCCCGGTGTTCGCGCGCCGCGGCGGCGTCGGGGGGAGTAAACGGGTCGGGTGCGAGTGCTTCCGTCATGGCACAAGCCTGCCCCCGGGTTCACTCCATTGTCAACGAATTGACGTGAACGAATCGTTCAACAGGCGCAGGCGTCGGGCGAGGCTCAGCGGCGCGCCCGGAGCGAGAACATCAGCGGCACTCGGGGATGCCCCGGCGGGAAGGTGAAGATCCCCGGCTCGCTCTCCTCGAGCACCGGATAGCGCTGGAAGATCGTGAACGGGTGCTCGTGCAGGAACTCGACCCGCAGCCCGGCTCCCGCCAGCGCGCTGACGACCTCCCCCAGCGGGTGGAGGAACTGCACGGACACCGTCTTCTCCAGCGCGGGCCCGTCCGTGTAGGTGTACGCGTGGTCCTGGCGCCACGGCTCCGCGTCGAAGTAGTCGTGGTCGACCGTCCGCCCGTCCTCCCCCAGCATGTCGGTGGCCGGGTGGAACTCCACCAGGTACAGCGCCCCGCCCTCGGCCAGCAGGCCGGCCACGACCTCGGCCCAGCGGGTCAGGTCGGGCAGCCACACCAGGGAGCCGAGCCCCGTGTAGACGATGTCGAACCGCTCGCCGGGCAGCGCGGCGGGCGCCTCGTAGACGTCGGAGACCACGAACCGTGCCCGGTCGGCGAGGCCGACGTCGGCCGCCAGCGCGCGGGCCTGCTCAACGGCCTTCGCCGAGAAGTCGAGGCCGGTGACCTCGGCTCCCAACCGCCCCCAGGACAGGGTGTCCTGCCCCATGTGGCACTGCAGGTGCAGCAGCCGCTTCCCCGCCACCTCGCCCAACTCGGCCCGCTCGAACGAGCGGAGCGGCGAGGCGCCGGCCCGGAACCCCGGCAGGTCGTAGAAGGAGCTCTCCGCGTGCACCCGCACCCGGTCGTCCCAGTTCTCGCGGTTCACCGTCAGCCAGTCGTCGTTCACGATCCGCGACCGTAACAGCGGCGCCCGCGCGGCCACCAACGCTTTTCCGCCCCGGTCACGAGGCGTCGCGGTAGGCGTGCGGTGCCACCCCCGTCAGCCGCCGGAAGACGCGGCTGAAGTAGGCCCGGTCGTGGAAGCCGACCGCCCGGGCCACCGTCTGCACGTTGTCGTCGCTGCGTTGCAGCCGCTCCTTGGCCCGCTCGATGCGCAACCGGGTCAGGTACTCCCAGAGGGTCAGCCCGAGTTCGCGGTGGAAGAGCCGGCCCAGGTGGTCCTCGCTGACGCCCGCCGCCTGCGCGATCTGCCAGCGCGAGAAGCGGTGCCGGTAGTGCTGCTCGATGTAGGCCAGCGCGTAGCGCACCGGCGCCGGGTCGGCCGCCCGCTGCTGGCGCTGCGAGGCCGAGGTCAACGACGTCAGCAGCCGCGCCGTCTCGGCGTCGGTGAGGATGCCCCGGCCCAGCAGGACGAGCCCGGGGTGCGGCTCGGCGCGTCGGACGTCGGCGAAGGTGAACCCCTCGTCGCTCAGCATCAGCACCGGGCAGTCGTGCCACAGCCGTTCCACCAGCTCGAAGCCGCCCATGTCGGGCAGCACCCGCTCCACGACCAGCAGCCCCGGCGCCTCCTCGGCCAGCAGCGCCAGCGCCGTCGTGCCGTCCGCCGCCGCGCGCACCGTGCGCCCGGGCAGCACGCCGGTCAGCAGCCGCCGGAACCGCTCCCTGGAGGCCGCCGAGCCGCCCACCACCAGCGCCGGCGCGGCGAGTCCCGAGGGGCGCAGCGCGTGCAGCGCCTGGTTGAGGTCCTTGCCGACGATCGGGCCGTACAGCAGGAACGGCACGTCGCGCAGCGCCGGATGGTCGTGCAGCCGGCGGACGGCCGCCCACTCCTGCGGGGTCGCCTGGCCGGCGTCCCAGGCGACGGCCGCCGGCGGGTGGGCGGCCACCACGGTCGCGATGTCCTCGTCCTGGTGCGGCCGGTGCGGGCGCAGACCGTGCCGGCGCGCGACGGTGGCCACCTCGGGCAGCGCGCGCTCCACGATCAGCAGGGTGGGGCCGGCCGGGCCCCGCGCGGCCCGGGGCCCGGTCGGCTCGGCCGGCGTGGGCAGCGGCAGGTCGAGCCGGAAACCGAAGGGGCCGGGGCCGCGGTGCAGGGTGACCGAGCCGCCGTGCAGCACGGCCAGCCGGCGGGCCATCGCCAGGCCGAGCCGGCCGCCGGGCCCGCCGGCCGCGAACGGCTGGAAGTACCGCTCGTCCTCGGCCGGTTCGTGCGACGGCGCGGCCAACTCGGGGCTGGTGACCAGCACGGTGAGCCACGGCGGCGCCACGTCCACGCTCAGGTCCGGGTAACGCCCGGCCGCCGTCAACAGGTTGTGGACGATCTGGCGCAGCCGGTCCGGGTCGGCGCAGAGCGCGGGCAGCCGGCGCGGCAGCCTGAGCCGGCCACCGGCCGCCGCGTCCTGGAACGTCTCGGCGAGCAGCGGACGCGGGTCGAGCAGCCGCCGGTCGAGGCCGAGCGCGTCGATCTCGGAGCGCGAGAGGTCGAGCAGGTCGTCGATCAGCCGCAGCAGCCGGGCCGCCTCCTCGTGCGCCGGCTCGCCCGGCGTGGTGTGGCCGAGGATGGCCTCGACGGGTGTGCGCAGCTCGTCGCTGGCGTTGCCGAGCAGCCGGGTCTTGAAGCTGCTGGCCTGCTCGGCGGCGTCCCTCGCCCGGCGCACCTCGGTGAACAGCCGAACCCCCTTGAGCGCGGCGCTGATCTGCTCGCCGAGCGCCCGGTAGAGCGCCCCGTGCCGGGCGGCGTAGCGGCGCGGCCCCGCGTCGAACACGGCGTAGCCGAGCGGTTCGTCGCCGATGTGCAGCGGTTCGAGCACGGCCGTGAACCGCCGCTCACCGTCCGCCGGCGGCAGCGGCGGCGGGCCCTGCGGCGCCGCGCCCTCGGCCTCCGCCACGACCAACCGATGCCCGGGGATGGCGAGTTGGGGCAGATGGCGGTCGAGTGCCGCGTCGATCTCGGACAGGTCGACGGCGGTGGTGAGGGTGGTGGACAGCACGCGCAGCCGCCGGGACTCCTGCTCCAGGGTCCAGCGCTCGTACTCGAGCAGCCGGCGCGACTTGTCGGCCACCATCAACCTGGCCTGGCCCAGCAGCCGTTCGGCACGCGGGTCGGCCGGCACCGCGGCGCGCAGCCGCAGCAGCGCGCGGTCCCAGGCGGCGATGTCCTCGAAGCCCTCGATGCCCCCGACACGGCGCTCCAACTCGCCGAGGAACGCGCCGCCGTCGGCCTCGGCGTCCGCGTGGAAGGCGGTGCGTAACTCCTCGTCGAGCGGGCCTGGCGCCGACTCCGGCGGCTCGGCGGGCGGTTGCGGACCCGCGCCGCCCTGGGTGACCAGCGGCGAGGGGCAGCCGCAGGACCTGCGGATGACCAGCGTGCCGGGCACCGCCCTGCGCTCCGGCGGCCGGACGCCGCGCAGCCTGGCGAGGATGGTCTCCACGGCGAGCGAACCGAGTTCGCCGAACGGCAGCGCGACGGAGGTCAGCGGCGGGTCGCTGATCCTGGCCTCGACCGAGTCGTTGAAGCTGATCAGCGCGACGTCCTCGGGCACCCGCACGCCGCGCTCGGTGAGCAGCCGCAGCGCGTCGGCGGCCAGCACGTCGCTGCACGCCACGACGGCGTCGAAGTCGCGCCCCGGGCGCAGTCCGCGCACGTCGAGCAGCACCCGCATCGCCGTGGCGCCGGCGCCGGCCGCGTAGTCGAGGGAGGCCGAGACCAGCGCCCGGTCCTGCGGGATGCGGTACCTGGCCAGCGCGTCGCTGAAGGCGCGGAACCGGTCGAGCGCCACCGGGTTGGCCATCGGCCCACGCAGACAGGCGAGTCGGCGGCGGCCGTGGTGCTCGACGAGGTGCCCGACGGCCTTGCGCATCCCGGCGTACGAGTCGAGCAGCAGCGTCTCGTGCCCGTCCAGCGCCCGGTTGAGACTGATCACCTGGCCGAGGCCGCCCAGCCTGCGGACCAGCGCGGCGGAGCGCTCGCCGCCGACCGGCAGGCCGAGCGTCGAGGTCCAGCAGATCGCGCCGTCCAGCCCTGACTGGTCGAGGAGTTCGTAGAGCGCGTTGCGCGGGGCGCCGCCGGGGGTGAGGGCGTCACCCGGGAAACAGACGATGTTGACGTCCTCGCGCTCCGCCGCCTCGAGCACGCCTGACCAGAGGGAGGCGCCGACGCCGAGGTGGATGTTGGCCGTGACCAGGCCGATGGTCGGCCTGCGGAGACGCCGTGGCCGCGGCTGCCGCTGACCGTTGTGACGCCACGCCGGTGGGGACCCGTGTTCCGCCATGGGGCTTCCTCGCTCCTGGGACGGACGGACGGCTGCGAGCGCTGGGGGCGCTGTGGGCTTTCAACGTTTCAGTGCTGGGGTGGCGTGGACGATAGCGCCGGGGAGCGACGCCGACAAGGCCGGCGGCACGGTGGGATACCGCGAGCCGCCGGCCTGTCGCCGGGAAGTCCGGGAGTGGTACGGGTGGTGCGGGCGGGTCAGATCCTGCCCACGCCGGCCCCGGAGGTCACGCTGGACTTGACGCCCGAGGGGGTGTCGACGCTGTAGCTGTACGGGATGCCGGCGACGCTGCCGCCGGTCTCGCCGGTGCCCGAGTTGACGAAGTGGTTGTTACGGGCCACCAGCGCGCCGTCGGGCGAGCTGCCCTCGCCCCGGTGGAACGGGTCGTCGGTGTTCTCGAAGAAGTTGCCCTCGACCAGCACGCCGGCGTTGGTGGTGGAGGCGACGCCGTAACTACCGATGTTGCTGTAGTAGTTGTTGTAGACGTGCACCGGGTTGCCGAAGCGCACCCGCGGGTTGCGCTGGTTGGTGCCGTCGTACCAGTTGTGGTGGTAGGTCACCCGCAGCCGACCCGAGTCCTCGGAGCTGTTGTCGTCCGAGTGGCCGAGCAGGCTGTTCTTGTCCTGTCCGTAGAAGCGGTTCCAGGACACGGTGATGTTGTCCGACGCCCGCTTGATGTCGAGGGCGCCGTCGTTGTGGCCGGTGAAGTTGTTGTGGTCGACCCAGACGTTGGTCGAGTACTCGATGTTGATGCCGTCGTCGGCCGAGCCCGAGAACGTGATGTTCTGGATGATCACGTTGTTGGCCTGCCGGATGTTCAGGCCGTAGCCCGTGATCCGGGCGTTGCTGCCGACGCCGATGATCGTCTTGTTGGAGGTCACCCGCGTCATGCTCGACAGGTTGATCGTGCCGCTGACGCGGATCTCCTGGGTGGAACTGCTCGCTGCCGCCGAGGCGAAGGCACTGGCGGACGTCACCGTCACGACACTGCCGCCCGCACCGCCGGTGGTGGCCCGGCCGAAGCCGGTGGGGGTCCCGACGGCGACCGTCTCGACCGGCTCCGCCGCGACGCCGCTCGTCGCGGTGAGCCCGCCGAGGGTCACCACCGCTGTCATCACTGCCACTGCACTGCCCAGCCTGAATCGCGCGCTCGTCCTGCGCATGGGATTCTCCGTCCGGATTGTGTGGGGGGTGAATCGTTTTGATGCTAGGACCGGCGCTGTGGACGATGACGGTGAGTGTGTGGACTATTACGCGCGGCGGAGCGCTGGCCGCGCGGGCTGGGGCGACGGCGCGACGGCGCTGCGCGCCGGCTGTGGCCGCGCGCCCGGGCGGGCTTGCCGCTGCGCGGCGGCACTGCCCGCCGAACCGGCGGCGCCGCGCGCTGCCCGCAGGGCTCGGGCGACGGCGCGGCCTCCGCAAGCCGGCCTGACCGGCAGCCTGTCACACGTTCCGCCCGGAGGCGAGAGCGCCTCGGCGCACCACACGGCCGTCGCGGGCCGACCACACCACCGGCGGCAGACGCGTAGCGCCGGCAGCGCAGGGCAGCCGTGCCAACACCACGCGCCTCGCACCGCGGCTACGGGGGCGCGCAGCACGGAAGTGCGGGTGAGTGGGTGGCGCTGCCCTGCGCTGCCGCCGGGACGCAGAGGCTCGCCCCCCGCCAGAGGCGACGCGCCGCGCCGATCGCCGGGGACCGGGCAGGCGCGCAGCGTGGAAGGGCGGGCGGGTCGAGCGT
>NZ_JAVREM010000023.1:0-96314 GCF_031845425.1 Streptomyces millisiae | reverse complement strand
GGCCGAAGCCAGGCGCAGCGGACCCGTTAGGACTGCGCCTGCCGCGTGCCGCGGGCCGCGTCGAGGGCGTAGACGCAGTGGTCCTTGCTGCACGCGAAGACCATGCCGTCCGACGCCGCCGGCGTCCCGGTGATCGCGCCGCCGGTCTCCAGCTTCCAGCTGAGGCGGCCGCTGACCGCGTCCAGCGTGTACAGGCAGTGGTCCTCGGAGCCGAAGTGCAGGCGGCCGCCGCTCACCACCGGGGAGCCGACGATCGCGGCGCCGGCCGCGAAGCGCCAGCGTGGTGTGCCGCTGACCGCGTCCAGCGTGTACATCGCCGAGCCGCTGCCCAGGTGGACCAGGCCGTCGGCGACCAGGACCGGGTCGGTGCCGGCGCGGGCCTCCGTGGCGATGCGCCAGCGGTCGTCGCCGGTGGTGACGTCGAGCGCGTAGACCGTGCCGAGGTAGTCGGCGAAGTAGATGCCGGCCGCCCGGCTGCGCGGCGACTCGTACGTCGGTGGGCAGAGGATCGCCGCCGGGGCGTCGAAGCGCCACCGCTCGGCGCCGGTGCCCGCGTCGAGGGCCAGCACGCGGGAGCCGGCGCTGACGTACACCACGCCGTCGTCCGTGGGGGCGACGCGGACCGGGACGCCGCCCGTCACCGAGGTGTCGCCCACGGGGTGCCGCCACAGCTCGGCGCCCGTGCGGGCCTCCAGCGCGTAGAGCAGGCCCTCGCCCCACAGGTAGACCACGCCGCCGTGCACGACGGGCGCGGTGTCCTGGGTCTCGAAGTCGGTCTGGGCGCCGGAGAGCTCCCACAGCTGCTCGCCGTTGGCCGCCTCCCAGGCCTGGACGCCGCCGCCCCTGGTGGCGGTGACCACGGTGCCGCGGTCGGCGCGCAGGGCGTAGATCCAGCCGTCGATCGCGATCCGCCAGCGGTCGGTGCCGTCCGTGGCGTCCAGCGCGTAGAGGCTGGGGCCGTCCGAGGCGAGCACCCGGCCGCCGCTGACGGCCATCGACCAGGCGACCTCGCGGGTCTTGAACTGGCGCCGGCCGCTGGCCACGTCGAGCGCGTGTACCTCGAAGGAGGTGACGTAGAGGAGGCCGTCGCGGACGACGGGCGAGCCCCACAGGTCGTTGTTCATCCGGAACCGCCACGGACGCCAGCGGGCGGGGGCCTGTGCCTGGGCGGGCGGGGCGACGGCCGGGGCGCCGGTGACCTGCTGGCCCGGGTGGGCGGTGCGGGGGCTGGCCATGGGGGCCGCCGGGGCGGCCGTGGGCGGCCGGGCCCAGTCGGGCGAGTGCGGCACCAGGTGGTCGTCCGGTCCCGCGGGCTCGCCGCGCTGCGGTCCCGGGCCGATCGGCACGCGGGCGCCCGGCAGCCGCACCGGGTCGTCGGTCGGCGCGGGGGCCGGCGGTGGCGGGGCGGCCGCGACGGGGGGCCCGGCGGGCGGTGGGGTCGGCGGCGAGGACGGCATGGGCGGCGGCGCGGCCGGCATCGGCGGCGGGGTGAGGCCGGGCACCGGGACCGGCGCCGAGGGCGAGACCGACGGCGGTGGTGGGGAGGGGGACGGGGACGGCGCCGCCGGCACCGCCGCCGGCGCCCGGCCTCTGCGCGCCTCGATCAGCGCCACCGCGGCCGGCGGCAGCCAGGCCGAGGCGTTGCCGCTGTCGTCGCTGGCGGCGAAGAGGTGGGGGGCGAGCTCGGCCTGGAGGTCGGCCGGGGTGGGCCGCTCCTCCGGCTTGTGCGCCATCAGCGACTCGATCATCGGCCGCAGCTCGTCGGGCAGCCCCGACAGGTCGGGCCGCTCCCGCAGCAGCATGAACACCGTCTCCACCGGGTTCGCCCCGTGGTAGGGCGGGTGTCCGGTGGCGGCGAAGACCAGGGTCGAGGCCAGCGAGAACACGTCGCTGGCGCCGCTGACGCTGCGCGAGTCCCGCGCCTGCTCGGGCGACATGTAGGCGGGGGTGCCGACCGCCACGTTGGTCATGGTCAGGCGGGTGTTGGAGACGCCGGAGGCGATGCCGAAGTCGATCACCCGGGGGCCGTCCTCGACGACCAGCACGTTGGACGGCTTCATGTCCCGGTGCACCAGGCCGGCGCCGTGGATGGACTGCAGCGCCTCCGCGATGCCGGCCGCGAGCCAGCGCACCGCGGGCACCGGCAGCGGCCCGCACTCGCTGACGATCTCCTCCAGGGAGGGGGCCGGCACGTAGGCGGTGGCCAGCCAGGGCACGGCGGCCCGCGGGTCGGCGTCGACCACGGCGGCCGTGTAGAAGCCGGAGACGGCGCGCGCCGCCTCCACCTCACGCGTGAAGCGCACCCGGAACAACTGGTCCTCGGCGAGCTCGCTGCGCACCGTCTTGATGGCCACCCGCCGCCCGGACGCCGACCGGGCCAGGTACACCAGGCCCATGCCTCCGGCGCCCAGCCGGCCGAGCACCTCGAACGGCCCGATCCGCCGCGGATCGTGCTGCGTCAGCTGCTCCACCACGTGCCTGACACCTCCCCGTCCGGGCTCCGCTTCGCCGCCCTACGCAGCATCTCATTGCCCACCGACACCTGCGGACCTCCGGGACGATTCTTCCCTCAGCGAGGGGCCGTGGCGAACCCGGGGTCGGGAATGAGCTTTCTGTCATGAAACATCCGGAGCCGCCCCCCATTCGGCTGCGATCAAATCGCGCCGTGATCGCGCGTAGATAAGCTGACTTGCATGACAGGACAGGTAACGACCGTCGACGGCCGGGTCGCCGGCCGCAGAGGTCAGGCAACGCGGCAGAAGCTCCTCGACTGCCTGGGCAAGATGCTGGGGAGCTCCCCCTACCGAGACGTCAAGGTGATCGACGTAGCACGCAAAGCGGGCACGTCACCGGCCACTTTCTACCAGTACTTCCCGGATGTCGAGGCCGCGGTCCTGGAGCTCGCCGAGGAGACGCTGCGCGAGAGCGCCGCCCTCGCCGAGCTCGTCGAGGGCCGCTCCTGGGCCGGCAAGGCCGGCTGGCAGACGGCGGAGGACCTGGTGGACGGCTTCCTCGCCTTCTGGCGCAAACACGACGCCATCCTGCGCGTCATCGATCTGGGCGCGGCGGAGGGCGACCGGCGATTCGTCCGGATCAGGACCCGGGTGCAGGGAGCGGTCGTGAAGCCGCTCGCCGAGTCCATCGACGAGCTGCGCACGCGCGGGCGCGCGGCGGACGGAGGCGCGCCCCCGGTGGCCGTCGCCGGCTCGCTCGTCACCATGCTGGCCGCCGTCTCCTCGCAGCCCAAGAGCCTCCAGTCGCTCGGCGCCAAGCAGGCCGACCTGCGTCCCGCGCTGGCGCTGCTCGTCCACCTCGGCGTCACGGGCCGCAAGCCGACCGCCAAGTAGCGACGACGCCGCGGGGCGCCGCCGCCCGGCCCCTGTCACCGGGCCGGCCCGCCCCCACGCGCGCCGCCGCGCACCCTCTGTCAGCTGTCGGACCGGCTGCGTATGCTCGACGCCATGCCGCAGCCGACCCGTGAACCGGGCCAGAACACCACCCCCGTGTACGTCATAGGCGCAGGTCCGGGCGGCCTCGCCGTCGCCGCCGCGCTCGGCCGCCGCGGGGTGCGCACCGTCGTCGTCGACAAGGCGGACGCCGTCGGATCGTCCTGGCGCGGCCACTACGACCGGCTCCGGCTGCACACCACCCGCCGCTGGTCCTCGCTCCCCGGCCTCCGCATCCCGCGCTCCGCCGGCCGCTGGGTCCCCAGGGAGGCGTTCGTCCGCTACCTGGAGCAGTACGCGCACCACCACCGGATCGACCTGGCGCACGGCGTCGAGGTCTCCCACATATCCCGCGCCCCGGACGGCGCCGGATGGGTCCTGGAGGCCAACGGCGGCCGCCTGCTGCGCACCCCGGCCGTGGTCGTCGCCACCGGCTACAACCACACCCCCCGGCTGCCCGACTGGCCCGGCATGGACGGCTTCCCCGGCCAGCTGCTGCACGCCGCCGACTACCGCGACCCGGCGCCGTTCGCCGGCAGGGACGTCCTGGTCGTCGGCGTCGGCAACACCGGCGCCGAGATAGCCGCCGACCTCGCCTTCGGCGGCGCGGGCCAGGTCAGGCTCGCGGTGCGGACCCCGCCGCACATCATGCGCCGCTCCACCCTCGGCTGGCCGAGCCAGGCCAGCGCGATCCTGGTGCGGCGGCTCCCGGTCCGGCTCGTCGACGTGCTGGCCAGGCCGGTCGAGCGCGCCGTCCCCGACCTCGGCCGGCACGGGCTGCCGCGCCCCACCACCGGCCTCTACTCGCGGGTGCGCGAGGGCGCCATCCCGGTGCAGGACGTCGGCCTGGTCAAGGCGGTGCGGAAGGGCCTGGTGCGGCCGGTCGCCGCCGTGTCCTCGTTCGACGGCGCCAAGGTGACGCTGGCGGACGGCGCGACCATCACCCCCGAGGTGGTGATCGCCGCCACCGGGTACCGGCGCGGCCTGGAGCCGCTCGTCGGCCACCTCGGGCTCCTCGACGGCAGAGGCAGACCGCTGGTGCACGGTAGACAGAACCACCCGGCGGCGCCCGGGCTCTACTTCACCGGATTCACCAACCCCATCAGCGGGATGCTCCGCGAGATCGCCAGGGACGCCGAGAAGATCGCCGCCGCCATCGCCCGGCGGCGCTGAGCGCCCCTCCCCGCGCGGAGGAGGGGGCCCAACCGGTGATCCGTACTCGCCGAGGTCCACCCGCGACCGGGCCGACGACCTCGACGTCCCCTCGCAACGCATCACCCCAGTCCGCCGGATCCCGCCTCCGAGGGATCCGCCGGAACCCTTCCTCAGGGTGATCAAGCCAGCACGGCTCGTCAATACCTGGCCGGAACCTTCCGTTCCCCTCGCGGCTCGCGGCGCCGCTCCCCACCAGCCGGCGCGCGCCGGGTCGGCGGGCAGGTCAGCTCGCACCAGACCCGCTTGCCCGCCCCCTCCTCCTGCCACCCCCAGCGGTCGGCCAGCAGTTCCACGAGCTCCAGGCCGCGGCCGCCCGTGTCCTCCCCCGCCGCGCGCCGGGGACGCGGGGCGCGCGCGCTGTCGTCCACCACCTCGAGCCGGACCGAGTCGGGCTCCCGCACGGCGAGCCGCAGCAGCGCCGGCCGGCCCGTGTGCACCACGGCGTTGGTGACCAGCTCGGACACCAGCAGCACCAGCGTGTCGGTCTGCGACTCGTCGGGACAGGCCGGACAGGACTGCCCCCGGCCCAGCTGCGCACGCACCCACCTTCGGGCGCGACCCACCTCGGAGGGCTCGGGGGCGACCTCCAGTTGTTCGTCCAGCTCCTGCACCGTTCACACCATCCGAACCGGCGGACCATTCGCCTTCACCGGGACACAACCCCGGCTGTGCTCAGCATGATTGACGGGCGAGTCGGACAACAAGCGCTTGAGGAATAATCCGGCGCAAAGGAGTAAGGACGTGGCGAACTGTACGATCCCTGAATCGTTACGAGTTCGAACAGAAGGAAGGCGAGCCTACGCCGTCAGCGGGGCGTCGGCGCCCCCCACCGCGGCGTCCAGGTCCGGGTAGCAGTCGAAGAGCCGGCGCACGCCGAGCGCCGCCAGCACCCGGTTCACGTGCGAGCCGTCCTCCGCGCCCCGCGCCGGCAGTATCAACCGGAGTTCGCCGGCGCACGACCGCATCAACCGGCGCGCCGCCACCAGCACCCCCACCCCGCTCGAGTCGCAGAACAGCACCTCGGACAGGTCGAGCACCAGACGCCGCCGCCCGTCGGCGACGGCCTCGTGCACGCGCTGGCGGACGCCAGGCGAGGTCGCCAGGTCGAGCTCGCCGACCACCCGCACCACGGTCCACTCACCCCGCTGTTCTCCCCGCATTCTCAACGTCACCGCCCGCTGCCCTTCTGTGCTCACTCGCTCACCGTGCCCGGCCACTCCGCGCCCGCTTCTCTGCGCCCTGCCCACTTTCGGCGGGACCACGCGTCATATGCCGGCGCGCATGTGCCGCGAACCAGCCATGTCGGCCACCCGAACGAGGGATGGTCTGACGGGAACCGCGCCCCCGCCCCACGATGTGAGCGCTCGGGGGGCGCGCCCCGACACCACCGCGCACTACATTTGACGCGCGGACGGGCTCGTGAGTTGTTCGCCGACGGACGGGAAGCGGGAAGAGGTTGCCGGATGGCGCACGAGACGCCGCCACAGTGGGACCGCGACATGTGCCAGCGGTTGCGGCGCGGCGAGGCCACCGCTCTCGCCGAGGTCTACGACCGGTTCGCCTCCCTCGCCTACGGCATCGCCCAACGCGTCCTCGACGACGAGGAGTTCACGGCGGGCGTGACCCACGACGTGTTCGCCGGGCTCTGGGCGTCCCCGCACGCCTTCGACCCGCGCCGCGGCCCGATGCGGTCCTGGATCGCCGAGGAGGCGCACCGCGTCGCCGTCGACCGGCTGCGCCGCCGCCCCGGCGTCGGCCGTGACCCCGACGAGGTGGCCGCCAAGGTGCGCGCCGCCTCCACCGCGGCCCGCGCCGACTACATCGTCACCGCCATGCCGGCACCGCTGCGGGACGCGCTCGAACTCACCAGGTTCCAGCGGCAGGACTGCGCCCAGACGGCCGCGCGACTCGGCATCACCGAGGCCGAGGCGCGCCGCCGGCTGCGGCTCGGCCTGCAACTGCTCTCCTCCGCCCACCGCTACACCGCCGAAGCGCCGTCGCCCTCGCCCGCGCCCTCGGAGGGCTCGTGACCACCCCCACCCCCTGGGAGAAGTCCCTGACGCGCGACGGCCGACCGGCTCGCGTACCCTCGCCGCGCGACCGGGGTTCCCCACCCGACGGGCGGGGAACCCCCGCGCCCGTCACCCCGCGGCGAAGGGAGGCGAACGAGAGCATGGCGGACCGGCCGGAAGATCCCAGGACCGGCGACCACCAGGAGCTGATGTCGCTGCTCGGCGCCTGGGCGCTGTCCGCCTGCGCGCCGGAGGACACCGAGCGCGTCGAGGCCCACCTCAACGACTGCGGCCGCTGCGCCGAGGAGGCGCTGCGGCTGCGGGACGCCGCCCTGCTGCTCCAGCCGCAGGGCAGCCTCGATCTCGACCCCAAGCTGCGCGCCCGGGTGCTCGACGGCTGCCTCGCCCGCCGGCCCGCGACCCAGCCGGTCCCCGCCTGGGCGGCGCCGCTCGACTCCGAGGCCGCCCGTCTCGACGCGCTGCTGAACGACATCACCGAGGACGAGTGGCGCACCCCCGTGGAGCTGCGCTGGTTCGACGACCACGAGGGCTGGCTCGGCAGGACCACCACCGTCTCCGGGGTGCTCGACCACCTGCTCGCCGTCGACGGCCTGTTGGCCCGCGCCGTCGGCCTGCCCGACGTCCTGCCGGACGCCGGCGACGACCCCGTGGCCCGGACCGAGGCCCGCTGGGCGGGCGCGCGGCGCGAGGCCGACGCCTGGCGGTCCTGGCGGGAGCAGACCCAGGCGCTGGTCCGCGCCGCGGCCGGCACCGGCGGCAGGACCGGCGAACGCACCGTGCCCCGCGCCGCGTTCGGCGACCCCGCCCGGCTGCCGGGCACCGGCCCCGAACTGCCGCTCTCGGACGCCTACCTGGACCGCGCCTTCGCCTGCTGGGTGCACGCCGACGACATCGCCCGCGCCGTCGAGTACCCCTACGACCCGCCGCTCGGCCCACAGTTGCGGCAGCTGGTCGACCTGGCCGCGCGCCGCCTCCCGCAGAGCATCGCCCGCCGGCGCCGCGCGGGCCTCGCCGTCTCCCAGCCCCGCCTCACCACGGCCGGCACGCCGGGCCGCACCCTCCACCTGGAGGTCGAGGGCCCGGGCGGCGGCCACTTCTACATACCGCTCGACTCGCCCGTGGCCACCGTCTCCCGCACCGCGGCCCGCGAGGCGGTGGCCCGCCTCGCCCTCGACGACGTGGTCTTCTGCCAGCTCGTGGCCGGCCGCATCACCCCCGACGAGGCCGCCTCGGGCGGCGAGGGCGACCTGCTGGTGATCCGCGACGTGCTGTGCGCGGCGGCCGCGCTCTCCCGGCTGTGAGCAGCCGGAACAGGGCCTAGTCGAACACCACGGTGCGGCGGCCGTTCAGCAGCACGCGGCGCTCGCTGTGCCACTTGACGGCGCGCGCCAGGGCCTGGCACTCCACGTCCCGGCCGACGGCGACCAGTTGGGACGGGGTGAGGCCGTGGCCCACGCGCTCCACCTCCTGCTCGATGATCGGGCCCTCGTCCAGCTCGGCCGTCACGTAGTGGGCGGTGGCGCCGATCAGCTTCACGCCCCTGGCGTGCGCCTGGTGGTACGGCTTGGCGCCCTTGAAGCTCGGCAGGAAGGAGTGGTGGATGTTGATGATCCGGCCCGGCAGCCGCTTGCACAGGTCGTCGGAGATCACCTGCATGTAGCGGGCGAGCACCACCAGCTCGACCTCCTCGTCCTCGACGATCCGCAGCAGCCGCGCCTCCGCCTCCGCCTTGGTGTCGGCGGTGACCGGGATGTGGTGGAACGGGACGTCGTAGGAGGCGGACAGCTCGGCGAAGTCGGTGTGGTTGGAGACGACGCCCGCGATCTCGATCGGCAGCGCGCCGATCCTGGCGCGGAACAGCAGGTCGTTCAGGCAGTGCCCGAACCTGCTGACCATCAGCAGCACCCGCATCCGCTCGTCGGCCCGGTGCAGCTGCCAGTCCATCCGGAAGGTGTCCCCGACCGCGGCGAAGCTGGCGCGCAGCTTCTCCAGCGTGACCGGCTCATCGGCCGCGAAGTGCACGCGCATGAAGAAGAGCCCGGTGTCCCGGTCCCCGAACTGCTGGCTGTCCTCGATGTTGCAGCCGGTCATGAAGAGGAAACTGGACACGGCGTGCACGATGCCCGGCTTGTCGGGGCAGGACAGGGTGAGCACGTACTGCGGCCCTGGGGCCGCCGCGGGGGTGGTGGGCGAGGACGTCATGCCGCCAAGCGTGGCACACCGCGGCCGGGGGCCGCGCACCCGCTCAGACGGTGTGCAGGACCGCGGCCAGCTCGTCGAGCGAGCGCGGTGGCGTGTCCGGGTCCTCGCCGTCGTTGGCCGCCAGCCTGAGGTGGGCGTCGCGGGCCGCCCGCACCGCCTCGGGCCAGGCGTGGTGCTGCAGGTACCCGGAGGCGGGCGCGTCGGCCCCGACCTGGTGGAGGATCCGCAGGAAGCGCAGCACGGCGACGTCCACCAGCGCGGCCTCCTGGCTGTCCCGGAAGACCGTGCCGACGTACTTCTCGGCCGACCAGTTGTCCAGCCAGGTGTCCTCGACCAGCCGGTAGACGGCGTCCGTCACGTCCCCGTATCCGGGCACGCCGGGGAGCCAGACGCCCTGCTGGAAGGCGGGGTCGGAGAGCATGTGCAGCGCCGAGCGCACGTTCGCGCGCCAACGCCACCAGGGCATGTCGTTGAGCGGCATGCCTGCCATGGTGGATGAGCGGCGGGGCTGACGGGAAGACCTTTCCGAACCTTGCACGGGAAACGATCGTACGGCTACAGCTGGTTGGACGTTCGCTCCGGGAGGCCGTACTGGGTGGCGATGGGGTTCCACAGCTGCGCGGCGCGCTCCTTCGCGGTGGTGGCGCGGCCGCTGGCGGCGTCGCCCAGGTTGGTCCGGTCGGTGCGGCCGGCTCCGCCGCCCCGGCAGACGGCGGGGTCGGTCCTGGCCTCGTCGGCCCAGTACGCGTAGTGGTCGTCGGCCTCGGCGGAGGCCTGCCATGCCTCGGTCAGGGCGGCGGCGAGCGCGGTGCCCTCCGGGAGGGCGTCCAGGGACAGCGTGTTGAGGCGGTCGACGAGGCCGTTGCGCTGGGCGGCGGCGGCGCGCAGGTTGTTCGCGGCGGCGTCCAGGTTGGTGCAGCCGCCGATGTCGGCGACGGCCTGGATGACGGAGTCGCGGCTGGCGCTGCTGTCGGCGAGCAGCGCGGAGAGCGCCTCGGCCTGGGCGCGGGCCTCCGCGTCGGCCTCGGCGCCGGGCTCCGCCCCGGCTTCGGCGTCGGTCGAGGCGTCGGTCGAGGGATCGCCCTCGGCGGACTGGTTCCCGCCTTCTTCGGTCTCGGCGGTCTGCTCGACCGTCGGCTCCCGCGATTCGTCACCGCCACCGAGCAGGGCGCCGCCGAGGAGGCCGAGCACGGCGCAGCCGGCGATGACGGCGAGCGCGATGCCGAACGGCTTCCGCCGGTCGCCGCCGGCCCGCGGCGCCGGCTCGGGCGGGTACGGGTAGCCGCCCGCCGGCGGCGGGCCCTGGGGTGGCCCGGCGGACGCCGCGTGGTCGAACAGGGCGCTGAACTGGCCCTGGGGCTGCGGGTGTTGCGGGGGCGGGGGCGCGGCGTGGCCGGCCGGTCCCCGGGGGCCTGGTCGGACGGCGCGCAGCTGGGTGGTCGCGTCGTCGACGACGGGCCGTCCGAGCCGCGCGGTGGCCTGGTCGGTGGTGGCGGCGGGCACGGGCGGCATGAGCGTGGTGGCGGCCTCGCTCGCGGCGTTCCCCGGGACCGGCGGGATCAGCTGGGTGGGCGCCTCGCCGGCGTTCGCCGGCACCGGCGGGATGAGCTGGGTGGCGGCCTCGTCGCCGCCGGTGGCCGGGACGGGCGGGATGACCTGCGTCGGCGCGGCGTCGGCGCCGCCGCCCGCCGGTACGGGCGGGATCAGCTGGGTCGGGGCCTCGTTGTCGCCGGCCGGGGGTCTGACCTGAGGGCTGAGCTGGGTCGCCGCCTGGTCGAGTCGGGCGGGGGCCGGCGGCGCGGGCGGGGTCGACGGCCGCTCGGGCGTCGCGTGTCTCGGGAGGGCGGGTCCCGGCGGGCCGGCCGGCACGACCGGGCTGAGCTGGGTCGGGGCGTGCTCCGGGCCGCCGGCGGCGGGCGGCGGTGGGGTGGCCGGCCGCTCCGGCGTGCCGTGCTGCGGGAGTGCCCGTATCTGCGCGGTGACCTCCACGGCCGGGATCGCGGCCGTGTCCTCGCCGCCGCCGGGGGGCGCGGGCGGCACCGGCGGCGCCGACATCGCGGGGCGCGGCGGCTCGCCGGTCGCGCCCGGCTGGCCCGGGCCCCACGGCTGACCCCACGGCTGACCGGCCGAGGGGGCGGCCGAGGCGGGGGTGGGCGGCCAGGGGTCGCTGTCCGCCGGGGGCAGTATCACGCCCTCACGGGCCTCGTCGTCCCGTCCGCTGTGGGTGGTCACCAGGCTCCTCGCTTGTTCCAGGCCGATTCGCCGGGCCACGCTACCGGCTCCCGAGGAGAGTCGTCGCGCCGTGGCCCGGTCGTCAAGTCACCGGCGGCTCACGGCGACTGCCAGCGCGCCGCGAACTCCCGCACCCGCGGCTCGGCCCGGTGCGGTTCGAGGCGTGCCCTGAAGTCAGCGAAGTACTCGGAGCCACGGCCGGAGCGCAGTCCGTGCAGCAGCGTGCCGGCCTCGTCCGCGGTCTGGCAGGCGTGTTCGAGATCACCCTCCTGCAGCTGGCCGGTGGCCAGCAGCAGCAGGCCGACCGCGCGGCGTCGCGCCCGGCCGGGCGGGTGGCCGGCCAGCGCCTCGGTGGCGCGCTGCTGGGTGGCCCGGCCCTGGCCCAGGTCCCGGTGGCAGTGGGCGAGTTCGTCGGCGAGGTAGGCGGCGTCGAAGTGGGCGACCCAGGCCGGTTCCTCGCCCGACGCGTCGCCCGCCCGCTCGAACGCGGCCAGCGCGCCGGCGGCCACCCGGCGACAGCTCTCGCGGTCGCCGAGCTGTGCGTGGCCGCGGGCCTCGGCGGCCAGGAACAGCGCCTCGGCCCTGGGGGTGATCCGGCCGCGGGTGCCCTCCTGGGCGGCCCTGGCCAGCTGGATCACCTCGCGCGGGTTGCCGAGCTCGGCGGCGAGATGGCTCATTCCGGCCGCCAGCACATAGCCGCCGAAGCCCCGGTCGCCGGCCGCCTGAGCGAGCCGCAGCGCCTGGATGTAGTAGCGCTGGGCGAGCCCGGGGAGGCCGGTGTCGATGGCCATGTAGCCGGCCAGCTCGGTGAGCCTGGCGGCGGCCCCGAACAGCTCGCGGCCCACCGCCTCCCGGTAGGAGCCGCCGAGCAGCCCGGCGACGACGCTGTTGAGGTAGTGCACGACGACCGGCCTGACGTGCCCGGCGCCCCACCGCCGGTCCAGGTCGATCAGGGCGGCCGTGGTGGCCCGCACGGCCTCCACGTCTGCGGTGCCGACGCGCGGGCCGGAGGCGCGGGCCACCTCGGTGTCGGCCGGGGTGATGAGCCAGTCGCGGCTCGGCTCCACCAGCGCGGACGGCGCGACCTGGGCGCCGCCGGCCGCGTAGGGCCCGGTGGCGTCGACGGTCTCGCGGCGCACGACGTCGGAGCGCCACAGCTCGGCGGCCTGGTCGACGCTCTCGGCGAGCCCCGCGGCGAAGTGCAGGCCGACGGCCGAGGTGAGCTGGCGGGACGCGCCCATGCCGATCTCGTCCACGGTGACCGCGCGGCCGAGCTTGCGGCCGATGGCGTCGGCGATGATCTCGGGGGCGCGGCCGCGCGGCTGTTGGCCGCGGATCCAGCGCGCCACGGACGTCTTGTCGTAGCGGAAGTCGAGGCCGCGTTCGGCGGCGCACATGTTGACGCGGCGGGCGAGGCCCGCGTTCGAGCAGCCGGCCTCGCGGATCAGGGCCAGCAGTCTCTCGTTCGGCTGGCGTGCGGGTGGCACACCCTGGTGGCGCCTTCCGGTCGTTACCGGGGGGAGAAAACTCGCGGACGGTCTGGCAGTCATCACCGGCTCCCTTGCTGACGGGCTGCCCGGGGAGATCCCGGCACATCACTGCCCGTACAGCCCCGACTCCATCCCGTATGCCCCTCCGGATGCACCGATGCGCCCCGCGTGCGGGACCGGCCGGAACACGCCAGTCGCGCGCCGGGCCGTAACCCATCCGGAGCAACGGGCGTTGGTGCGGGCGTGGATAAGCCCATCGGAGTCTCCCCGCGAGCCACCAGACCGACTGTGTCCCCCCTGTCCTCGATGTCCCCGACCCTGACCGTCCCACGTGCCGAATCGCTGCTCGAGCACGCCGTCCGCTACACCGACGAGCGCCGCTGGGACGTCCTGCCCGGCACGTGGCTGGAGACGAGCCGCGGCAGGATCGGTTGTTCGTGCGCTGTTCCCGGGTGCCGCGCGCCCGGCGCACACCCCACGCGCCCCGATTGGACCGCGCAGGCGACGGGAAGTGTGGCCGCCGCCCGCCGGCTGTGGACGGAGGAGCCACGCGCGGCGATCCTGCTGCCGACCGGCCGCTCGTTCGACGCGCTCGAGGTCTCGGAGACGGCGGGCTGCCTGGCGCTGGCCAGGATGGAGCGGATGGGCGCGGCGCTCGGTCCTGTGACGCAGACGCCGTTCGGCCGGATGCAGTTCCTCGTGGCGCCGGGGAGCGCGCCCAGGGTCCCGGGGCTGCTGCGGCAGTTGGGCTGGGCCGCGGTGGGTCCCGAGCTGACGGTGCGGGGCGAGGGCGACTTCGTGGTCGCGCCCCCGACCCGGGTCGGGGCACGCGGCTCGGTCCAGTGGGTACGCCCCCCGAACCCGGCCAACCGATGGCTGCCGGACGTCGAGGACCTCCTGGCCCCGCTCGCCTACGCCTGCGGCCAGGAACCACGCTGACGTGCGTGCCGCCGCGTAGCGGCGGGAGAGGCCACCGGCGGGTGCCGGGCCCGGCGCGCCGCCGGTGCGGTGCCGCGCCGACGCGAAACCGCGCCCTCGCGGAGCGCACCGCCGGGCGGATGCCCGGCGGGCCGGCAGCCGCCGCGGTCAGGTGTCGAGCCGGCAACCCGGCCGCGCGCCGTGAGCACTCTCCGGCCGTGCCCGGCCCGCGGCCTGGCGCGGCGAGCCGCCGTCACGGCCAGGCGCCGCACACCGACGACGCAGCCCGGCCCGCCGCCAAGCCCCGCGCAGCAGCGACGCAGTCGGGCCGCGCCTGAACCGCCCGTCCGCCACCACGACGCGCCGCTCAACGCGGCGAGCCACCGCGGAACGGCAATCAGCCGCGCCCACCGCCAGGCGGAGCGCACCGCGAGCCGCCGGCACGGCCCAGGCGCCGCGCAGCGGCCACGTACCCGGCTCACCGCCAGGCGGCACGCGGGCCACACGCCCGAGCTCTACGCCAGGTCCGGCACGCCCGCCACCACCGCGCGCCGCGCGCCCCGGCGAGCCTCCGGCAGGGCCGGGCGCCGCCAGGCGCCGCGCAGCGGCGACGCAGCCGGGCCGCGCCCGAACCGCCCGTCCGCCACCACAACCCGCCGCTCAACGCGGTGAGCCACCGCGCAACGGCAACCAGCCGCGCCCACCGCCAGGCGGAGCGCACCGCGAGCCGACGGCACGGCCCAGGCGCCGCGCAGCGGCGACGCGGCCCGGCCCAGCCCGCCGGCAGGCGGCGCGCGGCGGCGCGGTGCGGGGTCTACCGCTTCGCGGAGCGTCGCGGTGCCGTCTCGGTGAGGAAGGGTTCGACGATGGCGCGCCATTCGTGGGGGCGTTCGAGGTGGGCGAGGTGGCCGGCGTCGGGGATGTCGGCGTAGCGGCCGGCGGGGAGGACGCGGACCATCTCGTGGGCCTCGGCGCGGCCGAGCACGCCGTCCACGCCGCGGATCACCAGCGTCGGGCAGCTGACGCCGGCCAGTTCGTCCCAGTGGGCGTCGTGGGCGAAGCCCTCCCTGGCGGCCAGCATCTGGCGGCGGGAGAAGACCGGCCGCCAGCCGTCGGCGCGCTTGGCCATCACGGCGGCGAAGAACTCGCCGCGGGCCGGGCTCGGGTGGTCGAGCGAGGGGTCCTCCTCGCCGAACCAGCGCCTGGCGGCGGCCCGGCTCGGGAAGGGCAGGGGCCAGGAGGAGAGCCAGCCGCGCAGCTCCCGCTGGGAGACCGCGCCGAGCGCGGCGGCCCGCATGTCGCAGATGACGAGGGCCCGCACCAGGTCGGGGCGGCGGGCCGCGAGGCGCCAGGCGATCAGCGCGCCCATGGCGTGGCCGACCAGCGCCACCCGGCCGAGGCCGAGGCGCTCGATCACCGCCTCGACGTCCGCCACGAAGACGTCCCGGTCCAGCGGCCAGCTGCCCGGCTTCTCGCTCCGGCCGTGGCCGCGCTGGTCGAGGGCCACCACCCGGTAGTGGCGGGAGAGCCAGCGCGCGGCCGACGCCCAGTGCTCGGCCCGGCCCATCAGGCCGTGCAGCAGCACCACGGCGGGCCGCTCCTCAGCGGCCGGGTCGCCGCCCTCGGTGAACTCCCAGGCCGCGAGACGTACGCCGCCGTGCCCCACCACGTCCACGCACCGCGCCATGACCTCCGTCCCTTCCTCCGGCCTCGGGTGACCGAACGACCGAAGACCACGATATCGAATACGAGTTCGAAAGCCGTGTGAGATAAGCGACCGATACGAAGGGCCCGCCCCGGAGAGCTCTCACTCCTCCGGGACGGGCCCGCGCCGCCCGGGTGTCACCCCTTGGCGACGAACACGTGCATCGCGACGTGGTGCGCCAGCTCGGCGGACTCGCCCCCGCTGCCGACCTGGACGGACCCGCCGGAGCCCGCCGTGACGCTGACCGAGGCGCCCGGCTGCACGCCGGCCCGCCGCAGCGTGTGCATGACCTGCGCGTCCGTCTGGATCGGCTCGCCGATCCGCCGGACCACCACCGTCTTGCCGCCGTCCGAGTCCAGCTCGGAGAGGGCGACCATCCCCTCGGAGAGGAACGGGTCGGCCTCGCCGGCCTCGCCGAGCTCGGCGAGCGCCGGGATCGGGTTGCCGTAGGGCGACTCGGTCGGGTGGTTCAACAGCTTGAGGACCCGCCGCTCGACGGCCTCGCTCATCACGTGCTCCCAGCGACACGCCTCGGCGTGCACGTGCTCCCACTCCAGGCCGATCACGTCGACCAGCAGACACTCGGCGAGCCGGTGCTTGCGCATCACACGCTGGGCGAGGCGCCGCCCCTCGGCCGTCAGCTCCAGGTGGCGGTCGCCGGCGATGGTGAGCAGGCCGTCCCGCTCCATCCGCGCCACCGTCTGGCTGACGGTCGGACCGCTCTGCTCGAGACGCTCGGCGATGCGGGCGCGCATCGGTACCACCCCCTCCTCCTCCAGCTCCAGGATGGTGCGGAGGTACATCTCGGTGGTGTCGATGAGTCCGGACATAAAGCGCCCCTCGATATCTCGTGCGGTGGCCCTGTGCCAATTCTGACGCACGCCACCGACAACCGTTCCCGTTCGACCGCGCGAGGTGCGTGCGTCTTGACACCGCTCTGGTCCAGACCATTACGGTGTGGGGCGTGACGGAGAACACCCGCGGCGACGTTTCCCCCGCCACCCTCGGCGGTCGCTTCCTCGACGCCGCCATCGGGCTGCTGGGCGAGGTGCGCGACCGCGAGGGCGCCGCGATCGCCAAGGCCGCGGCCGCGATCGCCGACACCGTCACCGCCGGCGGCCGGCTCTTCGCCTACGGCGCCGGGCACTCCGCGCTCCCCGCCCACGACCTGGTCTACCGGGCCGGCGGCCTGGCCCTGGTCAACCTGCTGACCGTCCCCGGCACCAGCGGCGTCGACGTCTCCCCCGCCACCCTCGGCAGCGCCCTCGAACACGTCGGCGGCCTGGCCACCGCCGCGCTCGACAGCAGCCCGGCCGAGGCCGGCGACCTGCTGATCGTCGTCTCCCTCTCCGGCCGGAACACGCTCCCCGTCGAGATGGCAAGCCATGCCAGGGCCCGCGGCCTCACCGTGATCGGCGCGACCTCGGCGGCCTACGCCGAGCTCACCAGATCCCGTCATCCCTCCGGCACCTTCCTCAGGGACCACTGCGACGTGGTCCTCGACAGCCACGTGCCCTACGGCGACACCACGTTGACCAGCGACGGCGTCGACGCCCCGTTCGCGCCCGCCTCCACGGTCGTCACCTGCGCGCTGCTCCAGGCCGTGGTCGCCGAGGCGGCCGGCCTGCTCGCGGCCCGCGGCACGCAGCCGCCGCTGCTGCGCTCGGCCAACGTGGACGGCGGCCATGAGTGGAACGAGCGCGTCTTCGCCGAACACGCCGACCGCATCCTCTGGCGCCGCTAGCCCGCTGGCCAGTCAGCCAGCCAGCTAGGTCCGCGCCGGACCGTGCAGGTCGACCGCCGACGCCACCCGCAGCGCCACGTCCTCGCCGTAGGCCGCGTCCGCGCGGTCGAACGGCCGTCGGCTCGCGCCGCGCAGGAAGGTGAGCACCCCCAGGCTCCGGCCCCGGCTGCGCAGCACCACGCACAGCGCGTGCTCCGCGTCCTTGGGCCAGCGGTGCTCCACCGCCCAGCTGGACCGGGAGACGCCGCCGGTGGCCCGCACCGCCATGCCACGCTCCAGTGCCTGGAGCGCCGGATGGCCCTGCCGGTAGCGGACGGCCACCCCGCGGGCGCCCGAGGCCGCGCCGAAGGCGCCGGGGCTCTCGGCGGTCCGCACCAGGGTGGCGGCCTTGGGCGAGACGGTGTCGAGCAGCGCGTGGTCGGCGAAGCCGGGGAGCGCGTAGTGGAGGTGGAGCACCGCAGCCTCCAGCGGGTCCTCGCACTCGGCCGCCGCCCTGGCCGCGCGCGACAGCTGCTCGTCCCTGAACCGCCGCCTGGCGACGCCGCGCGCCTGCCGCCTGGCGCGGGTGACGTCCTGGAAGACCCAGGCCACGCCGAGCGGCGCCGGCTCGGGACCGGCCGGCGCGCCGAGCCGCAGGAAGCCGCTGACCAGGCAGCGTCGGGCGTCCCCCGAGGGGCCCGAGCTCGGCTCGCCGAAGCCGTCCTCGTGGGTGCCGTCGTCGAGCAGCGTCAGCCACAGTTCGACCGGGCCGGCCGGCGGCTGGCCGGCGAGGGCCTGTTCGAGGCCGCTCTCCAGCTCGTCGAGCCCCGCGCCGAAGAACTCGCCGAGCGGCTCCCCCAGCATGTCGACCGGCGTCACCGCGAGCGCCTCGGCCGCGGCGTCGTTGACGGCCACGGTGCGCAGGTCGGCGTCGAGCAGCACGGTGGCCCAGGAGCCGCACTCGCCGAGCAGGGCCTCGCTCAGCGCCAGGTTCCGCTCCAGGTCGAGCTGGGCGTGCGCCTCGCCGAAGGCGCAGTAGACGCCGGTCGGCCGGCCGTCCGGCTCCCGCACGGCCGTGGTCTTGGCCCGCACGAGTATCCGGCCGCCGTCCTTCCTGACCAGGGGGAACTCCTGGAAGGGCCGTCCTGCGCCGTCCTCGGCCGGCGACCGCAGCGCGGCCAGCAGCCGGTCCATCACGTCGGCGGCGTCGGCCTCCCGCACCGCCCAGCCGCCGAGCCCGGCCCGGCCCACGGCCTGCTCGCGCGACCAGCCGAGCATCCGCTCGGCCTTCCGGTTCCAGTGGGTGATCCGGCCGGCGGTGTCGACCGCGAACAGAGCCGCCTCCATGCCGTCAAGCAGTGCGGCCAGCAGCCGGTCGTCGGCGGTCGTGGCCCTGCCGGGGGCCGAGACCCGGCCGGAAACCTCGGAGTGAGTGGTCACCTGGTACCCCCAGCACAGGAGAGTGAGCCGCCTGTCGCGTGCGCCGGACCATTCAACTGCACGGTGACGCCCGTCACATAGGGTTCGGCCGAATCTGGTGCTCGTGGGACCGCTTCGAAATTCGCTTGTGACACCCCGGGGGCGGCGCCTAGCGTGTGGGCTACACGAGAAGGGAGGTGGTTCGGCAGATGTATGACAACCGGACGCGTGAGGTGACTGCGGCCTAGCGGTCGCCGTCCCACGACGTGTGGTGCCGGCACCGCCCGGCAATACCAAGCAGTCACCCGATCCGCGGGCCGCCGGTAAGTCCGGCCGGCTCCCCGGGGCCGCGAGGCCCGGGGGACCAGGCCCGCGGATCGTTCTTTTGCTCTTTTGAGTTCCCTTTCAAGGGCAGAGGCGCTCCCCTTAAGGGCAGAGGCGCTCCACGGCCCACCCGCCGCCCGCCCGCACATACCGCAGCCGGTCGTGCAGCCGGTTCTCCCGGCCCTGCCAGAACTCGACGGCGTCGGGCACCACCCGGTAGCCGCCCCACTGCGAGGGCGCCGGCACGTCCACGCCCTCCGGGTAGCGGTCGGCGAGCTCCGCGTACAGCTGGTCGAGCTCGGCGCGCGAGGCCACCCGCGACGACTGCTCGCTGGCCCACGCGCCGAGCTGCGAGCCGTGCGGCCGGGTCCTGAAGTAGGCGGCCGTCTCGTCCCGCCCGGTGCGCTCCGCGGTGCCGGAGACGATCACCTGGCGGGCGATGCCGTGCCAGGGGAAGAGGAGCGAGACGAGCGGGTTCGCCTCGATGTCCCGGCCCTTGCGGGAGCCGTAGTTGGTGAAGAAGACGAAGCCGCGCCGGTCGAAGCGCTTGAGCAGCACCGTCCTGCTGCTGGGGCGGCCCGCGGCGTCCGCGGTGGCGAGGACCATCGCGTTGGGCTCGTGCAGCCCGCTGTCCACCGCCTGCGCGAACCAGTGCTCGAACTGCTCGAACGGGTCGGCTGCCAGGTCGCTCTCGTCGAGGCCCGCGTCACGGTACCTGGCGCGCATCGCGGCCGGATCGAGCTGCGGGCTTGGGGCTTGGGGGGCGTTGTCGGCGTGGGACACGCCGATATCTTGCAACATGCCGCCGACAGTCTCGCCGGGCTCGGAGTTTTGTCCCGTGCTCTGTGGCCCGGTGACACCGGGAGTTAAGGTGACGGCCAGACTTATCGTGCGAATTCATCGCGTGCCGCCCCCACCACGAGGCGCGCGCCACCGCGCTACCGAGGAGCCGCCTGATGTCCGAGTTCGTTCCCGGGCTCGAGGGAGTCGTCGCGTTCGAGACGGAGATCGCCGAGCCGGACCGGGAGGGCGGCGCCCTGCGCTACCGGGGCGTGGACATCGAGGAGCTGGTCGGCCAGGTCACCTTCGGCGAGGTGTGGGGCCTGCTGGTGGACGGCTCGTTCACGCCGGGGCTGCCGCCGGCCGAGCCGTTCCCCATCCCGGTCCACTCGGGGGACGTGCGGGTGGACGTGCAGGCGGCGCTCGCGATGCTGTCGCCGGTGTGGGGGCTGCGGCCGCTGCTGGACATCGACGCCGCCCAGGCGCGTGACGACCTGGCGCGGGCCGCGGTGATGGCGCTGAGCTTCGTCGCCCAGTCGGCGCGCGGCGCGGGCCTGCCGATGGTGCCGCAGCGCGAGATCGACAAGGCGGACAGCATCACCGAGCGTTTCCTGCGCCGCTGGCGCGGCGAGCCCGACCCGCGGCACGTGGCCGCGCTGGACGCGTACTGGATCTCGGCCGCCGAGCACGGCATGAACTCGTCGACGTTCACCGCCCGCGTCGTCGCCTCGACCGGGGCCGACGTGGCCGCCGCGCTGTCGGGCGCGGTGGGCGCGATGTCGGGACCGCTGCACGGCGGGGCGCCGGCCCGGGTGCTCGGCATGATCGAGGAGATCGAGCGGAGCGGCGACGCGGAGGGCTATGTGCGGCGGAAGCTGGACGCCGGCGAGCGGCTGATGGGTTTCGGCCACCGCGTGTACCGGGCCGAGGACCCGCGCGCCCGGGTGCTGCGGGAGACGGCGCGGGAGCTCGACGCCCCGCGCTACGAGGTGGCGGTGGCGCTGGAGCGGGCCGCGCTGGCCGAGCTGTCGGCGCGCCGCCCCGACCGGGTGCTGGCCACCAACGTGGAGTTCTGGGCGGCGATCGTGCTGGACTTCGCCGAGGTGCCGGCGCACATGTTCACGGCGATGTTCACCTGTGCGCGGACGGCCGGCTGGTCGGCGCACATCCTGGAGCAGAAGCGCACCGGCCGGCTGATCCGGCCCTCCGCGCGCTACGTGGGTCCGGCCCCGCGCGGGCGTGACGAGGTGGCGGGCTGATGGCGTCCCACGAGTTCGTCATCGCCGACGTCTTCACCGAACGAGCCCTGAGCGGCAACCAGTTGGCGGTCTTCCCGGACGCGCGTGGGCTTTCGGACGCCGACATGGCGGCGCTCACCCGGGAGTTCGGCTTCTCGGAGACCACGTTCGTGCTGCCGCCGGACGATCCGGCGCACACCTGCCGGGTGCGGATCTTCAACCCGGCCGAGGAGATGGTGTTCGCCGGCCATCCCACGGTCGGGACGGCCGCCGTGCTGGCCGCGTCGGGGCGCGCGTCGAGCGGCCGGCTGGTCTTCGAGGAGGGCATCGGGCCGGTGCCGGTGGAGGTCTCGGGCTCCTTCGCCCGCTTCACGGTGACCGCGCCCTACGAGTCCCCCGAGGAGCGCCCGGACGTGCCGGCCGTGGCGGCCGCGCTCTCGCTCGCGCCCAGGGAGGTCGTCGAGGCGTGGTTCGGCGGCCTCGGCAACCGCTTCTGCTACGTGCGGCTGGCCGACCGGGCCACGGTGGACCGGGTCGTGGTCGACGTGGCGGCCCGGCGCGCGGGTCTCGCGGGCGCCTGGTCGTCCGACCTGTATGTCTTCGCCGGCGACGACCGGCCGTACGCCCGTTCCTTCCCCGACACCCCGGCCATCCCCGAGGACCCGGCCACCGGCTCCGCCGTCACCGGCCTGGTCGCCGCCCTGGCGAAGGGCGGCGAGCTGGCGGTCACCGTCGAGCAGGGCGTGGCGATGGGCCGGCCCAGCGTGATCGAGGCCACCGCGCACGCCTCGGGCGCCGTCTCCATCGGCGGCCACACGGTGGTCGTCGGCCAGGGCACGATCAGCCTCTAGCCGCTGGCCGACGCCCGCGTCAGACGACCGCCGGGTTGAGGCGGGCGAATCCCTCCTGGCGGCGGTAGGGGAAGTACGGGTAGGCCGCCTCGGTCGCGCTCGCCGCGTCGAGGCGGGCCACCTGTTCGTCGGTGAGGGCCCAGCCGACGGCGCCGAGGTTGTCGCGCAGCTGCCGCTCGTTCCGCGCGCCGATGATGACCGAGGAGACGGTGGGGCGCCGCAGCAGCCAGTTGATGGCGACCTGGGGGACGGTCCTGCCGGTCTCGGCGGCGATCTCGTCGAGCGCGTCCACCACGCGGTAGAGCAGCTCGTCGGGGACCGGCGGGCCGAAGGCGGCGGTGGCGTGCAGCCGGCTGCCCGCCGGCAGCGGCTGGTCGCGCCGCACCTTCCCGGTGAGCCGGCCCCAGCCCAGCGGGCTCCACACCAGCGCGCCCACGCCCTGGTCGAGGCCGAGCGGCATCAGCTCCCACTCGTAGTCGCGGCCGACGAGGGAGTAGTAGACCTGGTGGGCGACGTAGCGGGGGTGGCCGTGCCGTTCGGCGGCGGCGAGGGACTTCATCAGCTGCCAGCCGGAGAAGTTGGAGACCCCGACGTAGCGCAGCTTGCCGGCCCGCACCAGGTCGTCGAGGGTGGCGAGCACCTCCTCGACGGGCGTGGCGGCGTCGAAGGCGTGGAGCTGGAAGAGGTCGATGTGGTCGGTGCCGAGGCGGCGCAGCGCGGCGTCGGTCGCGGCGATCAGCCGGGACCTGGAGGTGCCGGCGTCGCCCGGCCCCTCGCCGGTCGGCAGGGCGGCCTTGGTGGAGATCAGCACCCGGTCCCTGCGGCCCCTGATCGCCTGTCCCAGCACCTCCTCCGAGGCGCCGGCCGAGTAGACGTCCGCGGTGTCGAAGAGCGTGACGCCGGCGTCCAGGCAGATGTCGACCAGGCGCCGCGCCTCCTCGGCGTCGCTCGTCCCCCATGCCCCGAACAGCGGCCCCTGGCCGCCGAAGGTGCCCGTGCCGAAGCTCAGGGCCGGAACGGTCAGCCCGGACGCGCCGAGTCGTCGGTACTCCATGAGTCACCCCACCTTCATTAACGGGACTACAGTCCCTTTAGTGCGATGTGCGGTAGCGTACCACCGGAGGGGCGCTTAATGGAACAGGGATCCCGTTACGACCAGCCCGGCCAGACCAGACCCGGCGGCCGGACCGCACGCGTGCGCGCCGCCGTGCTGCGCGCCGCCGGCGACGCGCTCGCCGAACACGGCTTCGACCGGCTCGACCTCGCCGACGTGGCCCGCCGCGCGGGCGTCGGCCGCACCACGGTCTACCGCCGCTGGGCCACGCCGGCCGGCCTGGTCGCCGACCTGCTCGTCGAGATGGCCACCGAGTCCCTGCCCCGCACCGAGTCGGGATCTCTCCTCGACGACCTCAGGGCCAACGCGCGGCTGGTCTGCCGCACCCTCGCCGACCCGCGCCAGGGCCCGCTGTTCAAGGCGGTGATCGCCGCCGCCACCGCCGACGAGGACGCGGCCGCCGCGCTCCGCCGCTTCTACGCCACCCGCATCGCCGAGTGGGCACCCTGCGTCGAACAGGCCGTCGCCCGCGGCGAGTTGCCGTCCGGCACGGACCCGCACGAGGTGGTCGCCGCGGTCTCGGCTCCCCTCTACTACCGCCTGCTCGCCAGCGGCGACCCGCTGGACGAGGCCGCCGCCGACCGCGCCGCGGCGGCCGCGGCGGCCGCGGCCCGCGCCGGCGCGTTCGTCTCCCCCTGACGACTCAGGCGGCCGGCGCGGCGAAGTAGTGGCCCTGATCCAGGTCCTCCAGGAGGCCGGGGCCCGTCGGCTGCCAGCCGAGGAGTTCGCGGGTGAGCGCGCTCGACGCCGGGAGGTCGGCGGCGAAGAACCCGCCGATCCAGCCGAAGTGGTCCGCCGCGTCCGCCGGGTCGACGGAGGCCACCGGGAGGCCGAGGTGACGGCCGATCACCTCGGCGATCTCGCGGGTCGGCACGCCCTCCTCGGCGGTCCCGTGCAGCACGGAGCCGGCCGGCGCCTTCTCCACCGCCAGCCGGAACAGCCGCGCGGCGTCGCTGCGGTGCACCCCGGGCCAGCGGTTGGCGCCGTCGCCGGGGTAGCCGGCGACGCCCTTGGCCCGGGCGACGCCGATCAGGGTCGCGAGGAAGCCGCCGTCGCCCTCGCCGTGCACGGAGGGCGCCAGCCGCAGCACGGCGGAGCGGACGCCGCGTTCGGCGAGCGCGAGCGCCGCCCGCGCCGAGACGACGCGGGGGGACGAGTCGGCCGGCGTGTCCCGCTCGGTGCTGGTGCGCCCGGCCGGCAGGCCGACGAACCCGGAGGCGATGACCAGCGGCCGGTCGGAGCCCGCCAGGGCGCCGCCCATCGCCTCGATGGCCCGCAGGTCGGTGCGGGCCGCGCTCTCGTACCGCGCGAAGTCGTGGATGAAGGCGAGGTGGACGACGCCGTCGGACGCGGCGGCGCCGGCCCGCAGGCGGTCGAGGTCGTCGAGGGAGCCGCGCAGCACCTCGGCGCCGGCGGCGGCGACCGCCGCGGCGGCGGCGTCCGAGCGGGCGAGCCCGACCACCTCGTGGCCGGCGGCGAGGAGTTCGGGGACGACGGCGGAACCGATGAATCCGGACGCGCCGGTGACGAAAACGCGCATGGCGAGCACTCCAGTCGATCGTGACGGCAGAAGGATGTCAGTGCCTGTCGTCAAAACTAGCACCCGATGTCAGAGACTGCCATCACGTAGGATTCACGCCATGGGTCGATGGGAGCCGAACGCGCGCGGCCGCCTGCAGCAGGCGGCCCTCGACCTGTACATCGAGCGCGGCTACGGGCAGACCACGGTGGCGGAGATCGCCAGACGGGCCGGCCTGACGGAGCGCACGTTCTTCCGGCACTTCGCCGACAAGCGCGAGGTCCTGTTCGCCGGCTCGGACGAGCTGCGCGAGCTGTTCGCGAGCACCGTCGCCGCCGCGCCCGCCACCGCGGCCCCGATCGACGCGGTGGCCGCCGCCCTCGACGCCGCGGCCGACTCGTTCCGGGAGCGCCGGGACCACGCGCGCCGCCGGCAGGGCGTCCTCGCCGCCAACGCCGAGCTCCAGGAACGCGAGTTGACCAAACTCGCCGGGCTCTCCGCCGCGGTCGCCGACGCCCTGCGCCGGCGCGGTCTCCCGGAACCGGCCGCCAGCCTGACGGCGGAGGCCGGCATCGCCGTCTTCAAGGTCGCCTTCGAGCGCTGGACCGCCGCGGCCGAGACCCGCGACCTGTCCGACCTCGTGCACGAGTCGCTGGACGAGCTCAAGTCCATGACGAAGTGCGCGGATTGAGCACCGACGGCCCGGCGACGGGTTCGACGCGCGGCCCGGCGAGCGCCGCGTAGTCGGCGCCGGACATGACCAGCGAGCGGTCCAGTCGCGCCGCGTTGAAGTACAGCTCCGGGCTCGCGACGACGGCCGGGTCGGCGACGAGTTCGAGGTCCGGGTCGAAGCTGAAGGGCAGCACGGTGCCGGGCACCGCGCGGGCCAGCCGCTCGGCGGTGGCCGCGTCGCTGAACCCGACGTAGCGCGCGGCGAACAGCGTCCGCACGGCGTCCAGATCGACCCGCCGGTCCCCGGGCACCACGGCCAGGACATGCCGCGTCGTCCGTCGGTCGACCTTCACCCGCAGCACGATGCACTTCGCCGCGTGCGACGCCGGATGCCCGCGCAGCGCGCTCACGGCCTCGGTCGCCCCCTCCGGCTCGTGGTCGATGAGCCGGTACGGCGTCCCCGTCGTGTCGAGCAGCTCGATCAGGCGGCGGTAGGTGTCGTGCTCGTGGTCGGGCATGGGTCGTCGTCCCTCGTGTCCTTCTCGGTGGTCCGGTGGGCGCGCTCGACGGCCTGCCCCCAGTACGTCCCGGCGACCAGCAGCGCGGCGCCGAGAGCGGCCGGCACGGTGAGCCGTTCGCCGCCGAGGCTGAGCCCGACCGCGACGGCCGCCGTGCCGACGGCGGTCTGCACGGCCGTCAACTGGAGTGGCCGCACCGGGCGGTGGGCGGTGAGCCGGCCGACGAGCGCGACGTGCCCCGCCCGCACCACGGCCGCCGCCAGCCGCACCAGGATCGCCGCCTGGGTGACGCCGAGCAGCGCCCCGCCCCGGGCCTCCTCCCGGGTCGGCCGGCGGGTGGCGACCAGCGGCCCGCAGGCGAGCGCCGAGATCGCGTACCGCGCGAACAGCACCACCAGCACGGGCAGCGCGACGGTGGCCGTCTTGGCCGCCAGGTAGCTGGAGCCCCAGACGATCGCGACCAGCAGGAGCACCACGTCGGTGCGGCGGGCGTCGAGCACGGCACCACGCTGCCGCATCGGCGACGCTGAAGCCCAGTACCACCTTCTGAAACGACCTTGTAGCGGAGCTACAGTGTTCCGGGTGGACCCCCGGCAGCTCCGCATCCTCCGCGAGCTCGGCGAACTGGGCAGCGTCAGCGCCGTCGCCGAGGCGCTGCTCGTGACCCCGTCGGCGATCTCGCAGCAACTGCGGCTGCTGCAGCGCTCGATCCCCGTCCCGCTCACCGAACGTGCCGGCCGCCGCGTGGTGTTGACCGACGCCGGCCAGGCGCTCGCCGCCGCGGCCGTCGAGGTTGAGACCGCCCTGGCCCGGGCCCGGCACTCCGTGGCCGACTTCGCCGAACGCCCCGACGGCACGGTCTCGTTGGCCGCCTTCCACAGCGCGGCCGCCGCCTTCTTCCCGCTGCTGCTGCGCGGCCTCGCCGGACCCGACGCCCCGCGCCTCGCGCTGGCCGACGAGGACGTGGCCCAGGACCGTTTCCCGCTCCTCACCCGCGACTACGACCTGGTGCTCGCCCACCGCCTCGACCACGCCCCGCCCTGGCCGCGCATGGTCACCGCCAGCACGCTGCTGCGCGAGCCACTCGACGTGGCGCTGCCGGCCGGCCACCCGCTGGCCGCCCGCCGGCGGCTCTACCCGCGCGATGTCGCCGACCAGCCGTGGATCACCGTGCACGACGGCTTCCCGTTGATGGCCACCATCGAGGCCATCGCCGCGGCGGCCGGCCGCCGGCTGGACCTCGTGCACCGCATCAACGAGTTCGCCGTCGTCGCCGAGGCGGTGGCCGCCGGCGGCGGGCTGGCCCTGATGCCGCGCTGGACCACCCGCCCGCACCCGGCCCTGGTCCTCCGCCCGCTCGCCGGCGTCCACGCGCACCGCCACATCGACGCCCTGCACCGCCCGGAGCGCGCGGCGCGCCGGGCGGTCCGCACCGTCCTCGCCGAGCTGCGCCGCGCGGCCGCGACGATCCGGGGCCGGGACGTGGCGCCCGGCGACCGGTGACGGCGGCGCGGTGCGCGCTCAGCGCAGGGTGAGCGGGGTCTCGGAGTCGATGTGGGCCAGCTTCTGCGGGTTGCGGACGTAGTAGAGGCCGGTGATGCGGTTGTCCTCGACGCGCACCGCGATGACGCCGTCGAGTTCCCCGTCCATGTGCAGGGCCAGGGCGGGGCCGCCGTTGACCATGGTCTCCTCGACGACGAGGCTGACGACGTGCCGGGTGAGGCCGCCGACGATGAAGCGGGCCACCTTGTCGGCGCCGGTGACCGGCCGGGGCGTGGCCTGCCGGATGCCGCCCCCGTCGCTGATCGCCACGACGTCGGGGGCGAGCACGTCGAGCAGGCCCCGCACGTCCCGGGTCTCGATCGCCCGTCGGAACGCCTCGACGGCCGCCTCGGCCTGCCGGGCGGTGACCGACCGGCGCGGGCGGCGGGCCTCGACGTGGCGGCGCGCGCGGTGCGCGATCTGGTGCACGGCCGCGGGGGTCTTGTCGACCGCGGCGGCGATCTCGTCGTAGCCGAACCCGAACGCCTCCCGCAGCACGAAGACCGCCCGTTCGGTGGGGGTCAGCGTCTCGAGCACGAGCATCAGCGCCATCGACACGCTCTCGGCGAGTTCGACGTCGGCGGCCACGTCCGGAGTGGTGAGCAGCGGCTCCGGCAGCCAGGAGCCCACATACGCCTCCCGGCGGCGTTTCACCGACCGAAGCCGGTTGAGCGCCTGGCGGGTGGCGATCCGGACCAGGTAGGCGCGGGGTTCTCTGACCTGCGCCGCGTCGACCTCGACCCAGCGCAGCCAGGTCTCCTGCAGGACGTCGTCCGCGTCGGCCACCGAGCCGAGCATCTCGTAGGCGACGGTGAACAGCAGGCTGCGGTGGGCGAGGAACGTCTCCGTCGCCTCGCGGGTGTCCTCGCCGCCGGCCCCTCGCCGCCCGCCGGTCTCACCCGTTTCACCTGTCGTGCTCATGGGGTCCTTCTCCCTGTCTCCGGTCGGTGGCCGTTTCGTCCCGGCCCACCGGGTCGCGGACGAAGCGGGTGGGAACAGCATCCGGTGCCTACGCGACCGGCGCCGCCGCGTCCCCGCTGCGGGCCCGCAGCTGGGCCGGCCGGTGCTTGCCGTCCTTGGGCCAGGAGTGGGCGCCGGGCTTGCGCGCCTCGGTCACCAGGTGCTTGACGCTGGCCTCGCAGGAGATCTCCTTCAGCTTCCGGCCCACCGGCCCGCTGAAGTACAGCCGCGTCGCGGTGTCGTCCTTGCGGCCGAGCTGGAAGATCCCGGCGCCACGGCCGAAGCTGATGCACATGGCCGGGAACGACAGGTCGACCGGCGACGGCCGCTCACCCGCGATCCGCTTCAGCACGGTGTCGGCGGCATGGGCGCCCAGGCATCCCGCGGCGTAGGCGCTCATCCGGAACGGCAGGTCGGACGGTGCCGACGAGTCGCCCGCCGCGACGACGCGCTCGTCGTCGACGCTGGTCAGCGTCTCGTCGGTGAGCAGCCGCCCGGCGGCGTCGGTGCGCAGCCCGCTGCGGTGGGCGAGGTCGGGCACGCCGAAGCCCACGGTCCAGACGGTGACCCGGCTCGGCACCGTGCGGCCGTCACGGAGTTCCACGGCCTCCCGGGTCACCGCGGTGACCGCGGTGTCTGGGCCTTCGAGGACGTCGACCCCCAACCTGGCGAGGTACGTACGGGCGGTGCGTCGCGCCCGGGGGTGCAGGTAGGGGCCGAGGGCACCCCCGCAGACCAGCGTGACGGCGCGGCCCCGCTCCGCCAGTTCCGCGGCGGTCTCGATGCCGGTCGGACCGCCCCCGACGACCGTCACCCGGGCCGTCACGGGCGTGTCGTCGAGCACCGACCGCAGGCGCCGCGCCGCCTCCAGGGTCGCGACCTGGTGGGCGAACTCGGCCGCGCCCGGCACCCGCGGTCCTGAGGCGCCGCTGCCGACCGCGTAGACCAGGTAGTCGTAGCCGAGTTCGCCGCCCCCGGCCAGCGTCACCGTGCGCGCGGCCGCGTCGATCCGTGCCGCGCTGTCGACGACCAGCCGGACGCCCTCGGCCAGGACCGTCTCGTAGTCGACGACCGCGTCGTGGGTCCCGGCGACCAGCTGGTGCAGCCGCAGCCGCGGGACGAAGACCGGGCGCGGGTTGACCACGGTCACGGTCACGTCGTCGCGCCGCGTCAGACGGTTGGCCGCCATCACCCCGGCGTATCCGCCGCCGATCACGACCACGTCGGTGTTCCTGCTCATGGTGTCTCCTTCGCTCCGAGGGGCTCGGTCACAGGACACCGCGTGGACCAGGATCCTGACATCATGTGAGGCAGATCACTGCAAACCAAGATGACAGAGATCTGTGTCATCTCAGCCGAAGGCGTTACGCTCGCCCCCGTGTCCCACGACGCACGCCTCGTCTTCGCCGACCACGTAGGCCGCTTCTACGCCCGCCAGCACGGCTTTCCGCCGATGGCCGGGCGGCTGCTCGGCCATCTCCTGGTCTGCGATCCGCCGCGCCAGACCATCGACGAGTTGGGCGAGGCGTTGCTGGCCAGCCGCAGCGCCATCACCGGCGCGGTCAAGCTGCTGGAGTCCTACCGACTGGTGCGGCGGACGCGGACCGCGGGTGAGCGGATGGACCGGGTGGGGCTCGACCCCGCGAGCCAGCAGCCGCGGAACTTCGACTCCACCGTCCACCGCGAACAGGCCGCGCTGTTCCGCGAGGGGCTCGCGCTGCTCGCCGACGCACCGCCCGAACGGCGGGCCCCGCTCGCGGAGTTGGTCGCGCTCGCGGACTTCCTCAGCGAGCGGCTGCCGGCGCTGCTCGACGAGTGGCACACACACCGCGACAGGCTTCGAGCGACGGGAGAGCTCCCCTCATGACCGACTTCGACACCGATCTGCCCACCCTGCGGGCCCTGGCCGAACGCGGCGACGGCGACGCGATCGACATCCTCGTCGAACTCGCCGGCGAACGCGGCGACCTGGCCGAACTGCGCCACCTCTCCGACGCCGGCAGCGCCACCGCCACGGACCAGCTGATCGAGCTGGCCACCGAGCTGGAGGACCTGCCCGAGCTGCGCCGCCTCGCCGCGGCCGGCGACGCCACCGCGGCCGAACAGCTCGCGGAGCTCACCGAGACGGAGTGCTGAGCCCGCCTACCCCTCCACGGTGACGCGCGCGGGCGCGGCCCGCCGGGTGCCGGCGGCCGGGGCGAGGAAGACCGCCGCGGCGGCGAAGCCGGCGTAGACGGCCGACCCCAGGGCGGGGTCCATGTCGTGGCCGTCGTACGCGCGGTCAGCGCGGGCCCGGGCCCACGGCCGGCCGACGGGTGACGGCGAACATGTAGCAGCCCCAGGCGACGTTGCGGCTGTGCAGCCGCACCACCTCGGGATCCGCGAGGAGTTCGGCGATCACCCGGTCCGGGTCCCGGCCGTCGTGCACGGTGGTCGCGTCGTGGATCCAGCCGCGGGCGTCGTAGGCCCGCAGCACCTGCGGCCGGCCCCGCCAGTCGGCGGGGTAGCCGGTGAGGTCGGCCGGCCCCGCGCACGGTTCGGCGTGCGCCAGCACCGCGCCCACCTCGCGGTAAGGGCTGGCCGCCGGGAGCGGCGGCTGGTAGCCGAAGAGCAGCAGCGCCTCGCCGGGCGCGGCGTCCCGCAGGCAGCACCTGACGGGCTCGCCGCCCGTCGCGGTGAGGCGTTCGGCCGGGGTCCCGAAGGCGTCGACGCCGCGCGCCCGCACGTCGGCCAGCACCTCGCCGGGCAGCGCGTGGACCCGGAAGGCGACCGTGGATGTCGTCATGCGCCCAGGCTCCCCGCCCCGCCCCCGGTCGGCCGGCGGGGATCGGACATGGCGTTCGGTCGGCCGCCGGGGCGCCCGGGCTACTGAGGCGCGTCGCCCGCGGGCGCGTAGAACTCGGTGGTGGCCGCCGTCGCCGCCGCGACCTCGGCCGGGTCGGCGCCGGAGGCGGCGTGGGCCGCGCCCCAGGCCTGGGCGCTGAGGGTGTTGAACTCCCTGGCCTCCGGCCTGTCGTGCCAGGTCGCCGGGTCCAGGTCTTCGCCCCGCAGGTGGTGGTCGAGGCCGAGCAGTCCGCCGTCCCAGCCGACGCCGGTGGCGCCGGGGCCGAACTTCTTCCAGAACTCGGCGGGGACGACGGCGGCGTGTTCGAGTTCGAGGATCGTCTCGCCGTCCTCGCCCGGGGCGAGCCGCAGTTCGACCTCGCTGATGTCCTTGTCGGTGGTGTTCTCGCCGAAGACCCAGGTCACGCGGAGCAGCCGGGGCGGTTCGCAGTGCAGGATCTCGCCCCGCGCGTTGCCCTTCAACTGGTAGCTCCCGCCGAGCCGCAGGTCGCCGGTGACCGGCAGGAACCAGCGGGCCAGCCGCTCGGGGTCGGTGCAGGCGTCCCAGACGTCCTCGATCGGGGCGGCGTAGCCGCGCCGCAGCAGGACGGTGGTGCCCTCGCCGGCGGGGATGCGCTTCTTCCCCAACTCGCGGTGGACGGCGTTGATCCGGTCGGCGATCTCGCTCATGAGTCCTCGTTCTTCCTTCGCTCTCGTCTGCCTCGGGCGAGCTCGGTGGCCAGCGCGTCGAGTCGCTGGTTCCAGAACCCGCGGAAGTGGTCCAGCCAGGCGTCGACCTCGCGCAGCGGGGTGGCGTCGACCGCGTAGAGGCGGCGGGTGCCGTCGGCCCGGACTGTGGTGAAGCCGTTCTCCCGCAGCACCTTGAGGTGCTGTGACACGGCGGGCTGGGAGATGCCGAACTCCTGGCCTATCACCGCGCTGACCGCCCCGGAGCTCCGCTCGCCCCCGGCGAGCAACTCCAGGATCCGGCGCCGGACGGGGTCCCCGAGGACGTCGAATGCGTGCACGGAAGGACTCTTGCAGCCCAGGCTTATATAAGTCAAGCCTTATGGGACGTCCAGGGGCGCGGCGAAGCGCCGGCAGACGTGAACGCGGGCGAACCGCTCCCGCATCGCCCGCTCGTGGCGCAGGTCGGCATGGAGGAACAGGCCCACCGGCCGGAGGTCGGGGTGCGGCTCGGCGACAGCGCGGGACGGTTCGGCCGGGTCGGTGTACGCGTGGGCGAAGACATGCAGGTAGTGGTCGCTCTCGGCGAAGCCCATGGCCCGGTACCAGTGGAGGGTGCCGGGATCGTCCCTGGTCCAGGCGTCCAGCGTCACGACCCCGAGGGCGCGCAGCCGCGAGCGGGCTTCGGCGAGGAGGTCGCGCGCGATGCCGCGCCGCTGGTGGTCGGGGTGGACCGCGACCGTGTCGATGGTCGCCGAGTCGCCCTCGACGAGGACGTCGAGGATGCCGACGACGGCGCCGGCCGGGGCGACGGCGACGAGCGCCGGGCCGGGCGCCGGGATGTGCGGCTTGGCGCGGTCGACGTCGTCGAAGTAGGCGGTGGCGAGGAAGGACAGGACCCGGCAGCGAAGCCAGGACGTCTCGTCGGTGGGCGCGTAGTCGCGCACGAGATGGCTCACGGGCGGGATCCTCGCGTATTGGACCGAGCGATGCAAAACCTGTTACGGTCACCGCATGGCCCGACCCAGGACGTTCGACGAGGAGCGGGCCCTGGACGCCGCGATGCGGGTGTTCTGGGAGAAGGGCTATGAGGCCACCTCGACCCAGGACCTGTGCGAGGCGACGGGGCTCGGGCGCAGCAGCGTCTACAACACCTTCCGCAGCAAGCACGACCTGTTCCGGCGCGCCCTCGGGCGCTATCTGGACGGGATGACGGAGGCACAGCTCGGGGTGCTGGAGGACGTCGAGCGGCCGGGTGGCGAGCGGGTCCGCGCGCTGTTGGCGTCGATCGTCGCGGGAGAGGCCGAACACCGGGCCGCCGGGCGGGTGCTCGGCTGCCTGGGGGTGAACACCACCGTCGAACTGGCGGCGCGGGACGCGGCGGCGGCGGAGCTGCTGGCGCGGGACACCGCGCGGCGGCTGGCCGCGCTGCGGGCGGCGCTGGCCGCCGGGCAGCGGGACGGCAGCGTCGCCTCGACGCGGGACCCCGGGGAGTTGGCCCGGTTCGTCAACGCGACGATCGCCGGGATCCGGGTCTCCAGCCAGGGCGGCGCCGACCAGGCCACGTTGGAGTCGATCGCCGAGATCGCCCTAGGCGCGCTGCTGCGCTGACGCGCTGACACATGGTCCGCCAACGCCCGTGGTGACGCGCGGACAGGTTTTGAACTGATCGATCCATAACGGGAGACCCGATGAACCCGATGAGGAGTGGGGCAGTGCCTCGTGCCGTGTACGTGTTGGCCCTCGGCATCTTCGCCATGGTGACCAGCGAGTTCGTCGTGGCGGGACTGATGCCGCGGCTGGCGGACGGCCTGGGCGCCACCGTGCCGCAGGTCGGCTATCTGATCACCGCGTTCGCCGTGGCCATGGCCGTCGGCGGGCCCTTCCTGACCGTGGCGCTGCTGCGGGTGACGCCGAAGAACGCGCTGCTGCTGCTGTTCGCCGTCTTCCTCGCCGGCAACGTGCTGGCCGCGACCGCCACCGACTACGCCACCATGCTGGCGGCCAGGATCGTCACCGGCGTCGCGTCGCAGGCGTTCTTCGGGGTGGCGATCTCGCTCGCCGTGCGGCTGACCCGCGCCGAGACCCGCGGCCGGGCGATAGCGGTGGTGATGAACGGGCTGATGCTCGGCACCCTGCTCGGGCTGCCGCTGTCCACGCTGGTCGGCGAGCGGTTCGGCTGGCGGGCCGCGTTCTGGGTGATCTCGGCGATCGCGGTGGTCGCGGCGGCGACGACGCTCGTCGGCGTGCCGGCGCTGGCGCGGGCCGAGGGGGAGGGCGGCTTCCGGCAGGAGCGCGGCGTGTTCCGCCGGCCGCGCCTGTGGCTGGTGCTCTCCACCAGCACGCTGATCATCGGCGCCACCTTCGCCGCGTTCAGCTACCTCAACCCGATCCTCACCGAGCTGACCGGCTTCGCCACCGGCACCGTGCCGCTGCTGCTGATCGCCTACGGCGCGGCGACCGTCGTCGGCAACACGGTCGTCGGCCGGCTCGCCGACCGGCACACGGTGCCGGTGCTGGCCGTCGGACTCGGGCTCAACGCCGTCTTCCTCGCCGGCTTCGCGCTGCTGGCCGAGGTGCCGGTCGCGGCCGTGGCCCTCCTGCTGGGCGTCGGCCTGGTCGGCGTGACCATGAACCCGGCGATGGTGACCAGAGTGCAGCGCACCGGCAACGCCCGGCCGCTGGTCAACACCGTCCACTCCTCCTTCATCACGCTCGGCGTGATCCTCGGCTCCTCGCTCGGCGCCCTCGCCATCGACGCCTGGGGGCTGCGCGCCACGCTCTGGCTGGGCGCCGCCATGGCCGTGCTCGGGCTGCTCACGCTGCTGCCGGACGCGGGGCGCCGGCGACCCGAGGAGGCGCCCCATGTAATGTTCGAACCGCAGAGCTGACCATTACGACTGGAGGGCGTGATGAACGGCGCGGACGCGGCCATACCCGAGCTGGTGCTGGCCTGGGCGGCGGGCTGGGCGGTGTCGCGGGGGACGCCGCCGCCGGTCGAGCGGCCGTGGGGGGTGCGGATCGACGTCGGCCTCCCCCACGCCATGGGCCGGCACGTGCTGCCGGCGGCCGACGAGGCGGGCGTCCGGGGCGTCGTCGGCGCGGTCACCGTGCCCACCACCCAGCTCAAGGTGTTCGTCGACGTCGAGACCGTGGCCGGCTGGCTCACCCCGGACTGGACCGAGGGCGACCACGGCCATCTGATGGCCACCACGCTGCGCGCCTCCGCGCCCCGGGTGCCCGACGGCTACCGCCTCGCCGTGGAGACCACCGACGGGGTGACGCGGGCGCGGGTGTTCGCCGCCGACGGTTCGCTGGCGGCGCGCGGGCAGGTCGCCCCGGTCGGCGACGCCGCCGTGGTCGACCAGGTCGAGACCCACCCGGCCCACCAGCGGCGCGGCCTCGGCTCCCTGGTGATGCGGACGCTCGCCGACGAGGCCGTCGAACGCGGCGCGACCACCGGCGTCCTGGGCGCCACCGACGAGGGCCGCGCCCTCTACGAGACCCTGGGCTGGACGGTGGCCGCGCCGCTCACCGCGTTCGTCTACCGGGCGGTCAGCGCGCCGCCCTCCGGCTCGGCCTGGGAGGAGGGGGCGGCCGGCTCGGGATCGGAGTTGAGCGAGTCGAGCAGCGCGTCCGTCTCCGGCTTCGGCTCGGGCCGCAGCATCCCGACCCCGACGTAGAGGACCAGCGACGTCAGCAGCGGCAGGCCGACGATGGCCGCCTGGGTGGCGCCGTCCACGACGTAGCGCACGACGTACCAGACGAGCAGGCCGCCCGCCCACGAGGTGATGGCGGCGGTCGGCCCGACCCGGCGGAACCACGGCAGCAGGCCGAGCATCAGCGGGATGGATATCGGGCCCATGGTCGCGGCCACCAGCTCCACCACGGTGTCGAGCACGAAGCCCTCGCCGCCGGTGGTGATGGCGATGGTCATGGAGAGGGCGACGAACAGCACCGTGGTGACGCGGGCGAACGTCAGCTGCGCGGCCTCCGTCAGCCGCCGCACGCGCGGCGCGAGCACCGGGGCGATGTCGCGGGTGATGACGGCGGTGATGACATTGGAGTCGGAGGCCACCATGGCCATGGTGTGCGAGAAGAACCCGGCCAGCATCAGGCCGATCAGGCCCGCCGGCAGCAGCTCCCTGGCGAGCGCGATGTAGGACTCCTCGCCGTTGCTCAGCCCGGGCACGATCAGCGGCGCGGCGATCATCGGCAGGAAGAGGATCAACGGCCAGACCAGCCACAGCGCGCTGGAGAGCAGCGCGGCGCGGCGCGCGTCGGAACCGGAGGGCGAGGCCATGTAGCGCTGCGCCAGGTTCCACATGCCGCCGTTGTACTCGAAGGTCTTCACTAGCAGGAACGCGAGGATGAGCCAGGTGGTGACGGTGCCGTTGACCGGGTCGCCGTGGCCGTCGGGCAGGTCGCCCCACATCGTGAACGGGAAGCCGACGCCGAGTTCGATCATCACCGCGAGCAGCATGGCGACGCCGGCCACGGCCTGGATGACGAACTGCCCCATGTCGGTGAGGACGTCGGCCCACAGGCCGCCGACGGTCATGTAGGCCATGGTGGCGATGCCGGTGAAGATGATGCCGACCTCGATGGGGATGTCGGCGAAGCCGCGCAACAGGACCGAGATCGCGACCCACTTGGCGGCGATGTCGACGACCTTGAGGGCGGCGCCGCTGTAGGCGAGCACCTGCTGGGTGGGCAGGTTGTAGCGGCGGGTCAGGTACTCCAGCGGGGACTTGACGTCGTGCTTGGCCCGCAGCCGGTTCCAGCGGGCCGCGAAGAGGAAGGCGCCGACGCCGACGCCGAGTCCGATGGTGAGCGGCCACCAGAAGTAGACGGTGATGCCGCTGTTGTACGCGACGGCCGCGAACGCGACGAACATCACCGCGCTGTAGCCCGACATGTGGTGCGACACCCCCGACAGCCACCAGGGGATCTTCCCCCTGGCCGTGAAGAAGTCGGCCACGCTGTGGATGCGGTTCTTCGACCACCAGCCGATGGCTACCACGACGAGGAAGTAACCAGCGACCACGATCCAGTCCAACGCTGACATCGCGGCTCCTATGGAAAGGGGAGAGGGGAGGATCTCGCGCGCGTGGTGCCAGAGTGTTCACATACAGGAACGTAGAACATTGTCATGAACAGACCTCGCCACGATAGGAGCCGCCCAAACCACCGTCAATAGACCGGACGGAACCCCTGCGGGGCCTTGGCCCCCACCACGCACCGGCGCTCCGCGCCGGGACGCGCCGCCGCCGGCCGAAGCGGCGGCCGGCGGGGCCGGCCAACGCACCGGCGCTCCGCGCCGGGTAGCGGGCAGTGGCGCGGCCTGCCGGGTAGCGGCCGCCGGTCGGCGGCGCGGCGTGAAGCGGCAGCCGCCTTCGCCGCGGTACGGCGGTGGGACCTGGCCAACGCACCGGCGCTGCGCGCCGGGTAGCGGCCTGGGACACCGGCCGCTGTTCGGCGCCGCGTCAGATCGGGGGCGCCGCCGCACCGACGCCGCGGTCGGCGGTGCGTTGGCCCGACCGGCTCAACTGGTGGCGCTGCGCGCCGAGTCGAAGACGAGCGCCGGCGGGACCACGGCCCAAGCGCTCGACGCCGCGCGCAGGGCCGCCGGCCATGGCGGGCGGGCCGGGCGCTTGGCCGAGGGACCGCGTCGGCCGGGACACCCCGGCCGGACCGGCGCAGCCTGGCGGCTCCGCCGAAGCCTCGGCCGGCAGGCCGGTTTGGCGGCGGCGCATCCACGCCGACGCCCGTGGCCCGGCACGCCCGGCGGGCCGGCCGCCCCGCGCGGCGAAGCCGGGGGCGCCGGCCCCCCGGCCGGATCCGCGCGACCGCCGGGCAGGCGCGGCCGGCAGGCCGGCTTGGCGGCGGAGCCGCCGCGCGGCCGTGGCCGGCGGCGGGCGTCAGCGGGTGCGGTCTCGCAGGGCCGCGGCCAGCGCCTCGGCCAGGTGGAGCGGGTGGTGGTCGGGGGCGAGGTGGGTGAGTTGGGTGCGGCAGGAGTAGCCGTCGGCGAGGACCGTCGCGTCGGCCGGGGCGGAGCGGAGTGCGGGGAGCAGGTGGTCCTCGGCGCAGGCCACGGAGACGTCGTAGTGGCCCTTCTCGAAGCCGAAGTTGCCGGCGAGGCCGCAGCAGCCGGCGGACAGGTCGCCGCGCAGGCCGGCGCGTTCGCGGAGCCGGCGGTCGGGGGCGTCGCCGAGGACCGCGTGTTGGTGGCAGTGGGTCTGGCCGACGACCGGGCGGTCGAGGCGCGGCGGCTCCCAGTCGGGTGCGTACCGCTCCAGCGTCTCGGCGAACGTGCGGACCAGGGAGGCGAGTCGGGCGGCGCGCGGGTCGTCGGGGAGGAGTTCGGGGAGGTCGGTGCGGAGCGCCGCCGCGCACGGCGGTTCCAGGACCGTGACGGGGAGTTCACCGGCGAGGGCCGGCGCGAGCCGGGACAGGGTGCGGCGCATCACCGCGCGGGCCTGGTCGAGTTGGCCCGTGCTGACGTAGGTGAGTCCGCAGCAGACCGCCCGCCGCGGCACGGTGGGGCGCAGGCCGGCCGCCGAGAGGACGGTCGCGGCGGCGTGTCCCGCCGAGGGGGCGAGGTGGTTGGTGAAGGTGTCGGGGAAGAGGAGGACGGGCCGCCCCGTGGCGGCCGGCTCCGGCCGCCAGCCGCGGGTGAACGACGTGGTCGGCAGCGGCGGGATGGCGCGTTCCTGGGCGATGCCGGCGAGACGTTTGGCGAGGGTGGCGAGCGGGCCGATCCGGACGGCGGCGTTGGCGAGCGGTGCGAGGCGGAGCGAGGAGACGAGGTCGAGCCACCTCGGGAGCCGGCCGAGCGCGTAGTGCGAGGCGGGGCGGAGCCGGCCGGCGTAGTGGTGGTGCAGGAACTCCGCCTTGTAGGTGGCCATGTCGACGCCGACCGGGCAGTCGCTGCGGCAGCCCTTGCAGGAGAGGCACAGGTCGAGCGCGTCCCGCACCTCGGTCGAGCGCCAGCCGTCCGTGACGACCTCGCCGAGCAGCATCTCGTGCAGCAGCCTGGCCCGGCCCCTGGTGGAGTGCGTCTCGTCGCGGGTGGCGCGGAACGACGGGCACATCACGTCGGCGCCCGGCGCCGTGACGCGGCAGCGGGCGACGCCGACGCAGCGCCGGACGGCCGCCGAGAAGTCGCCGCCGTCGTCGGGGTAGGAGAAGGCCAACGGGCCTGGCCGCACCGGGAGTCCGGTGAAGCGGAGGTTGGCGTCGAGCGGCTCGGGGCGGGCCAGCACGCCCGGGTTGAGCGCGCCGTCCGGGTCCCACAGGTCCTTGAACTCGCCGAAGGTGTCGACCAGTTCGGGCCCGTACATGCGGGGCAGGAGTTCGGCGCGGGCCAGCCCGTCGCCGTGTTCGCCGGAGAGCGAGCCGCCGTGCTCGGTCACCAGGTCGGCCAGCTCGACGCTGAACTCCCGGAACCGCGCGACGCCCTCGGTGGTCAGCAGGTCGAAGTCGATGCGGATGTGGATGCAGCCGTCGCCGAAGTGGCCGTAGGGCGCGCCGCGCAGCCCGTGGTCGCGCAGCAGGCCGCGGAACTCGCGGAGGTAGGGGCCGAGCCTGGCCGGCGGCACGGCGCAGTCCTCCCATCCTGGCCAGGCCTCACCGCCGTCCGGCAGCCTGGTGGCGGTGCCCGAGGCGTCCTCCCGGACCCGCCACAGCACCCGTTGCCCGGCCGGGTCCGCCACCACGGTGCGGCCGGTGAGCGAGGATCCTGCGGCGCGGCAGACGGCCTCGGCCGCGGCGGTCGCCTCGGCCCGGTCGGCGCCGCCGGTCTCGACGAACAGCCAGGCGCCGCCGGCCGGCAGCACGCTGAGCGCGTGCTCGTCGACCAGGTCGGCGGCCATGCCCTCGACGGTCAGCGGCCCGAGGCCCAGCAGTCCGGAGGCCGCCTCGGCGGCGGCCGACTCGTCCGGGTAGCCGAGCACCGCCAGCGCCCGCGCCGCGGGGGACGGCACCAGGCGCACGGTGGCGGCGGTGAGCACGCCGAGCGTGCCCTCGCTGCCGGTGAAGGCGCGGGCCCAGTCGCGGCCCTTCTCCGGCAGCAGTTCGTCGAGCGCGTAGCCGGAGATGCGGCGGGGCAGCTCGGGGTAGCCGGTGCGCAGCAGCGCGAGCCGGTCGGCGACCAGCGACTCGACGGCCGAGCGCAACGGCAGCGGCACCCCCTGGCCGCCGCGGTCCAGGCGGGCGGCGTCGCCGCGGTAGGTGAGGACGTCGAGGGCGAGGGTGTTGTCGGCGGTGGTGCCCCAGGCGACGGAGTGCGAGCCGCAGGCGTTGTTGCCGATCATGCCGCCGATGGTGCAGCGGCTGTGCGTCGACGGGTCGGGGCCGAAGGTCAGGCCGTGCGGGGCGGCGGCGTCGCGCAACGTGTCGCAGACGACGCCGGGTTGGACGACGGCGGTGCGGGCCTCCGGGTCGATGGCCAGCACCTGGTCCATGTGGCGGGTGAAGTCGAGGACGACGCCGGTGCCGGTGGCCTGCCCCGCGATGCTGGTGCCGCCGCCCCTGGGCACCACGGGGGTGCCGTGCGCGCGGCAGACGGCGAGCGCCGCGGCCACGTCGTCGGCGTCCCGCGGGGCGACGACGCCGACCGGCACCCGCCGGTAGTTGGAGGCGTCCATGGTGACCAGCGCCCGGCCGGCCGCGTCGAACTCGACCTCGCCGCGCACGGTGGCGCGCAGCGCCGCCGCCAGCTCCGTCGCCGTCGCCGACGCCGACGCCGATCCTTCCCGTCCCCGTACTTGTCCCGATTGATCACGCATGAGCACAGCCTGCCCGCTGAGCCGGCGAGAATCGATCGTCAGCGGAGGGAAACACGCGCCGAACACACAGAAACGGCACGCGGCGTCGAGACGGTCTCCATATCAGTTCCATACCGAGCTTCTCATCCGGGGGTGAGAAGTCACCTATAGTGTGGGCGAATTGAACAGGCCCCCCGTCAGCGAGGTCACCGGCTCATGACAGCGCACATACCTCCGCACCACCGGGCGGTGCGCCCCCCGCTGCGGCCGATAGTGATCGCCCTGCTCGGTTCGGCCGCCGTCGCCGGCGCTGCCTGGGCCGCCGCCCTCGCCGCGGCCCCCGACTCGTTCCGCACCCCGGTGGCCGCCGGCGGCGGCGTCGCGGCGCTGGCGCTGTGCGCGGCCGTGGTCACCGCGGCCGTGCAGGCCGGCAGGTACCGGTCGCTGCGGGAGCGGGTGGAGGCCCACGAGCGCGCCGTGGCCCGCTTCGTCGACACCTCGGTGCCACGCCTGGTGGAGCGGCTGCGCGGCGGGGCCTCGGCCGAGACCGCGATCGCCGCCGTCGAGCGGCCGGCCGACGCGCACACGCAGCGCGTGCTGCGCACCATGGCCGAGGAGATCGCCCGCGGCGAGGCCACCAAGGCCGCCGCCATGGCCGCCTGCGCCAACGCGGCGGGCCGCATGCAGGCGTTGGCCACCAGCATGCTGGCCAGCCTGCGCGAGATGGAGCACCGGCACACCGACGAGGACGTGCTGGAGGACCTGCTGCACCTCGACCACCGCACCGCCCAGGCCGGCCGGCTCGCCGACAGCATCGCGGTGCTCACCGGCGCCAGGTCGGGCCGCCGGTGGGGCAAGCCGATCGTGATGGAGAGCATCCTGCGCGGCGCGATGGGCCGGATCGGCGGCTACCAGCGGGTCAGGCTGCACTCGGCGGTCGGCGTCGCCGTCGCGGGCCACGCGGCCGAGGGCGTGATGCACGCGCTCGCCGAACTGATGGACAACGCGGCCAACTTCTCGCCGCCCAACTCCGAGGTGCACGTCTACGCGGAGGAGGTGCCGGCCGGCGTCGTCATCACCGTGGAGGACAGCGGCCTGGTGATGAGCGAGGTGGCGCTGCGCCGCGCCGAGCGGGCCGTCTCCAGCGAGGCGCTCGACCTGACGACCCTCTCCGGCACCCGCCTCGGCCTGGCCGTGGTGGGCGTGCTGGCCCGCAAGCACGGCCTCTCGGTCTCCTTCCGGCCGTCCGCGCGCGGCGGCACGGGGGCGCTGCTGATGATCCCGCAGGACCTCATCACCCGGCCCAGGACGGAGCGCATCGACGACGCCGACAGCGGCACCACCCGGCCGGCCCGCACCGTCCGGCTGCGGCCCTCGGGCGACGGCACCCCGCAGGACGCCAAGGCGCCGGCGGCCCCGGGCGGGGCCGTGGCGCTGGCGACCGCCGCCGGCCGCGCCGAGCCGCGCCCCACCGCCGAGCACGCGCCCGCCGGGGACGGCGGCGACCCCACCGAGACCGGCGGACTGCCCCAGCTCAACGAGGCGGGGCTGCCCAAGCGCCGCCGCGGCCGGACCCTGGCCAAGGCACACCCGCAGGGCCTCGACCGACCGCGCGACGCCGGCCAGCAGACGCCGCCGCCCGCCGAGTCGGGCACCCGCTTCCGGACCTTCCGCCAGGCCGTCCAGAAACAGGGTCAGGGACAGACCCGGGCCCCCGGCGCCGACCAGGCGGCGACCACTCCCCCAGCCGACTCCCCCACGCCTTCCGCTCCCACCGCCAACACCGCCCAACCGGAGGACGACACCCCATGACCGCTCCATCCACGGGGGCCCACCAGAACGCGACGGGCACCGGCGCCGCGGACGACAAGCTGGACTGGCTGCTGGAGAACCTCCTGAGCCGCACGCCGGGCGCCCGGCACGCGCTCGTCCTCTCCAGGGACGGCCTCAAGCTCTGTCGCACCCCCGAGCTGTCCGAGGACCAGGCGGACCAGCTGGCCGCCATCTCGGCCGGCATCCAGAGCCTCTCGCACGGCGCCTCCATCGAGTTCGGCGACGGCACGGGCGGCGTCCGGCAGTCCATGACCGAGTTCTACGGCGGGATCCTGTTCATCGTGGAGGCCGGCGACGGCGCCCACCTGGCGATCGTCGCCGACGAGGACGCCGACGTCGGCCTCATCGGCCACAACATGAGCGAGCTCGTCGAGCAGCTCGGCGAGCACCTGAGCGCTCCGCCGCGGCACGCCGCCGAGGGCGGCGAATCGGCATGAGCCGGCGGGGCCGGGACGAGGATCCCGACCGGCTGTACACCCTCACCAGGGGCCGCAGCCGGGCTTCGGACGAGTTCGACCTGGTCACGCTCGTGGTGAGTGAGTCCGAGCCGGTGCCCGGCATGCAGTCGGAGCACCGGCGGATCCTGCGGATGTGCCGCTACCCCACCGCCGTGGTGGAGGTGGCGGCCGAGCTCAGGCTGCCGGTCACCATCGTCCGCATCATGTTGAGCGACCTGCTCGAACAGGGCCTGATCAGCGCACGCCACCCCCGTACCGTCGCCGCCCGGGCCGACGGACTTCCCGACTCCCATCTCCTTGAGCAGGTGCTCGTTGGACTCCGCAACCTCTGACCGCCCCGCCGTGCGCACCCACCTGGGCAGCCAGGCGAGCAACGGGCTGAAGATCGTGATCGTCGGCGGCTTCGGCGTCGGCAAGACCACCATGGTCCGCTCCGTCAGCGACATCCGGCCGCTGAACACGGAGGAGATCATGACCAGGGCCGGGCAGGAGGTCGACGACCTGACCGGCGTCAGCGGCAAGACCTCCACCACCGTCGCCTTCGACTTCGGGCGCATCAGCCTCAACGAGCAGACGGTGCTCTACCTGTTCGGCGCGCCCGGGCAGGAGCGGTTCTGGTTCCTGTGGGACCGGCTGTTCTCCGGCACGCTCGGCGCGGTGGTGCTGGTCGACACCCGGCGGCTCCAGGACTCCTGGTACGCGATCGACCGCCTGGAGCACCACGGCACCCCGTTCATCGTGGCGCACAACGACTTCGGCGGCCCGTCCCACACCCACGAGCAGATCCGCGACGCCCTCGACCTGCCGCCGGACGTGCCGCTGATCGACTGCGACGCCAGGTCCCGCGCGTCGAGCAAGAGCGTGCTGATCGAGCTGGTCAGCCACCTGCACCGGCTCTCCACGGCCCGGGCGGGCGGCGCCGTCGGCGCCCGGGGGGCCGCCAGGTGACCGTGCCGGCCCGCCCCCTGGCCCCGGACGCGGTGCCGCTGGACACGGACCGCTTCCACACCGATCCGGTGCCCCTCTACCGCGAGCTGCGGCACCGGCACGGCTCGGTGGTCCCGGTGCTGCTGCCCTCGGACATCCCGGCCTGGCTGGTCATCGGCTACCGCGAGGTGCACCGGGTCAGCGGCGACGCCGACACCTACACCAGGGACCCGGCCCGCTGGAACCAGTGGGCCAGCGTGCCGGCCGACTGGCCGCTGCTGCCGCTCATCGCGCCGCGCGGCGCGTCCCTGCTGCACACGGTCGGCACGGCGCACGCCCGGCGCGCCACCGTGCTCAGCGACGCGCTGGAGGCCGTGGAGCCGGGCGAGCTGCGCCGGCACACCGAGCGGATCGCCGACGCGCTGGTCGACGACTTCGGCCTCGACGGCCGGGCCGACCTGGTCGCCGCCTACACGGCCCGGCTGCCGTTCCTCGTGCTGGCCGAGCTCTTCGGGCTGCCGGCGGACGAGGCGCCCGAGCTCGGCGACGCGCTCCGGCGGGGCATGGCGAGCGGCGCGGCCGCCAACCGGGCGCGCGGCCTGCTCGTGGAGACGATGCGGCGGCTGCTCGCCGCCCGGCGCGCGGCGCCCGGCGCCGACGTGCCGTCCAGGGTGCTGGCCGCCTCCCCTGGGGCGGGCGAGACGGAGCTGGCCGAAGATCTGGCGGTGCTGTTCGCCGCCGGCCACCTGCCGACCGCCGACTGGCTCGGCAACACACTGCGGCTGATGCTGACCGACGCCCGCTACGCCGCCTCGGACGCCGGCGGCCGGCTCGGCGTGGAGCGGGCGATGAACGAGGTGCTGTGGCGGGACACCCCGACGCAGACGGTGGTGGGCCGCTGGGCCACCCGCGACGTCCAGCTCGGCCCGCGCCAGCTGCGCGCCGGCGACCTGCTGCTGCTCGGCCTCCAGGGCGCCAACGGCGACCCGCTGGTGCACGGCACCAGCGCCCCGGTGGCCACGGCGGCCGCGCTCTACGGCCTCTCCGGGCTGGTCAGCGAGCCGGGCCCGGTGCCCGAGCCGGTCGCCGGCGGCCCCGCGAACAGCGCCTACCTCTCCTTCGGGCACGGCGAGCGCCGCTGCCCGTTCCCCGCCCAGGAGATCGCCGAGACCGTCACCCGGACCGGCGCCGAGGTGCTGCTCGACCGCCTCCCGGACATCGAACTTTCCGTCGCCGCCGAGGAGTTGACCTACCGGCCGTCGTCCTGGCTGCGGGGCCTCGACGCGCTGCCGACCCGCTTCGCCCCGGTGGCCGGACGGCGCTGATCCCGGGGCCCGGGGCGGGCGTCAGGCTGCCGAGGTACACCAGATGTGCGGGACCGGCGCCGGAGGGGCTACGCTCCGGCCGTGGCCGATATCCAGATTCCCGCTGACATCAAGCCCGCCGACGGCCGGTTCGGTTCCGGCCCCTCCAAGGTGCGCACCGAGGCGCTGAGCGCCCTGGCCGCGACCGGGAGCTCCCTGCTCGGCACCTCCCACCGTCAGGCCCCCGTCAAGGACCTGGTCGGCAGGGTGCGCGCCGGGGTGCGCGAGCTGTTCTCGCTGCCCGAGGAGTACGAGGTCGTGCTGGGCAACGGCGGCTCCACCGCCTTCTGGGACGTCGCGACGCACGGCCTGATCGAGGCCAAGTCGCAGCACCTCTCGTTCGGGGAGTTCTCCTCGAAGTTCGCCAAGGCCGCCAGCAAGGCGCCCTGGCTGGACGAGCCGACGGTCATCACGGCCACGCCCGGCACCCACCCGCAGCCGCGGGCCGAGCGCGGCGCCGACGCCTACGGCCTGACCCACAACGAGACCTCCACGGGCGTGTCCGCCCCGATCCGCCGGGTGCCGGGCGCCGACGAGGGCTCGCTGGTGCTGGTGGACGCCACCTCGGGCGCCGGCGGCCTGCCGGTCGACATCACCGAGACCGACGTCTACTACTTCGCCCCGCAGAAGTCGTTCGCGGCGGACGGCGGCCTGTGGGTGGCGGTGTTCTCGCCGGCGGCGATCGCCAGGGCGGAGCGGATCGCGGCCTCCGGCCGGCACATCCCCGAGTTCTTCTCGCTGACCACCGCCATCGACAACTCGCGGAAGAACCAGACCTACAACACCCCGGCGCTGGCCACGCTGTTCCTGCTGAACGAGCAGCTGGAGTGGATCAACGGCCAGGGCGGCCTGTCCTGGGCCACCGAGCGCACCGCCGACTCCGCGTCCCGGCTCTACGGCTGGGCGGAGAAGGCCGAGTACGCCTCCCCGTTCGTGACCGACCCGGCCCAGCGCTCGCAGGTCGTGGGCACCATCGACTTCGCGGACGGCGTGGACGCGGCGGCGGTCGCCAAGGTCCTGCGCGCCAACGGCATCGTGGACACCGAGCCGTACCGCAAGCTGGGCCGCAACCAGCTGCGCATCGCGATGTTCCCGGCGATCGACCCCGCCGACGTGGAGGCCCTGACCCGCTGCGTCGACCACGTCATCGAGCGCCTCTAGCCTGCGAGACGGGCCGGCGGCACGCGCCGCCGGCCCGCACGCGTCTCACCTCCCCAGCGCCTGGTAGCGGCGGACGGCGAGCGGCAGGAAGACGGCCGTGATGGCCAGCGGCCAGACCAGGGACATCAGCAGCGCGTGCTGTTCCACCCAGCTGTCGCCGGTGGTGGACGGCAGCCCGAAGAGCTCGCGGACGGCGGTGGCCGTGGAGGAGACCGGGTTCCACATGGCGATCGCGCCCAGCCAGTCCGGCATCAGCGAGGGCGGCGTGAAGACGCTGGAGATCATGCCGAACGGGAAGGCGACGGCGAACAGGTTGCCGGCCGCCTCCTGGTTGGGCACCAGCAGCCCGAGGTAGACGCCGATCCAGATCAGCGCGAACCGCAGCAGGAGCAGCAGCAGGAACGCGTAGACCGTCTCGACGAGCGTGCCGTCCGAGCGCCAGCCGATGGCGAGCGCGATCAGCGCCATCACGGCCAGGTCGATGCCGGCGTGCAGCACGTCGGCCACCCCGCGCCCCGCGACGACGGCGGAGCGGGCCATCGGCATCGACCGGAAGCGGTCGATCACGCCGCGGTCCTTCTCGACCGTCACCGCCACCGCCGTGTTCATGAAGCCGAAGGCCATGGTCATGGCGAACATGCCGGGCATGACGAACGTCGTGTAGTCCTGTCCCCCGCCGACGTCCATGGCGCTGCCGAAGACGTAGACGTACAGCAGCACGGAGACGATCGGGAAGCCCAGCTGCCAGGCGATCAGCGAGGGCTGCTTCACCAGGTGGCCCAGCTCGCGCCGGACGATCGTCCCGCAGTCGGCGAACGCCCAGTAGAGGCGGCGCTCGTTCCCTTCGATGGCGGTGCTCATGCCGCGTTCTCCTTCTGCTTCTCCTGGTCGGTCTCCTCGTCCGGCCGGTCGCCGGTCAGCCGCAGGAAGACCTCGTCGAGGGTGGGGCGGCGCAGCCCGATGTCGAGCACGGCGGCGCCCGCCTCCTGGAGGGTGCGGGCGACCTCGGTCAGGGCGGCCACGCCGTCGGTCACCGGCGCGTGCACCCGCAGTTCGGCCTCGTCCGTCTCCGGTGGCCGGCCGCCGGCCACCCGGGCCACGGCCGTGGTGGTGACGGGCAGGTCGGCCGGGTCGGCGAGCACCACCTCGATCCGGTCCCCGCCGACCGCGCGCTTGAGCCCGGCCGGGGTGTCCTCGGTGACCTTGCGGCCCCGGTCGACGACGCAGATCCAGTCCGAGAGCTTGTCGGCCTCGTCCAGGTAGTGGGTGGTCAGCAGCACGGTGGTGCCGGTGGCGGTCAGCCGGCGCACGGCGTCCCAGACCTCGCGCCGGCCGCGCGGGTCGAGCCCGGTGGTCGGTTCGTCGAGGAACAGCACCTCGGGCGCGAGGATCATGCTGGCCGCCAGGTCGAGCCGGCGCCGCATGCCGCCGCTGAACCCGCGCACCTGCTTGTCGGCGGCCTCGCCCAGGCTGAACTGGGCCAGCAACTCCTCGGCCCGCGCTCTGGCCTCCCGGTGGCTCAGGTGGAAGAGCCGGCCGAACATGCGGAGGTTCTGCCGGGCGGTCAGGATCTCGTCGACGGCCGGGTGCTGGCCGGTGAGTCCGATGCGGCGGCGCACCAGGTCGGGGCGGCGCACCACGTCGTGGCCGCCGACCTCGGCGCGGCCGCCGTCGGGCCGCACCAGCGTGGACAGCATGCGGACCGAGGTGGTCTTGCCCGCGCCGTTCGGCCCCAGCAGGCCGCAGACGGTGCCGCGCCGCACCCGCAGGTCGAGGCCGTCGACGGCGGTCTTGTCGCCGTAGCGCTTGCGCAGCCCCTCGGCGATCACGGAGTACTCGGAGGTTTCGGAAACGGGTGGCATGCGGCCAGTGTAGCCACTACCGCGTACGCCGTACCCATTTATTTTCCCGGATCGGGGCGGCCCTACAATGACCAGCCATGACATCGGCACACAGCGGACGCGGCGACATCAGCCGCAGCCTCGAGCTGATGTGGCGCGGCCGTGAGCGGTCGACCAGGGGCCCCAAGCCGGGGCTCACCCTGGAGCGCATCGTCGAGGCCGCCGTCGAACTCGCCGACCGGGACGGCATCGCGGCCCTGTCGATGCGCAACGTGGCCGCCGCGCTCGGCGTCGGCACCATGTCGCTCTACCGCTACGTGCCGGGCAAGAGCGAGCTGCTCGACCTGATGCTCGACCACGTCGAGGCCCCCGCGGCCGACCTGGCGGAGTGGCGCGGCCGGGAGTGGCGCGACACGCTGCAGTTCATCGGCCAGGGCACCTACCGGCTCTACCTGCGACACCCCTGGCTGCTCCAGGTCAACCAGGCCCGCCCGCTGCTCGGCCCCAACGCGCTGACCAACTTCGAGTTCGCGCTGTCCGCGCTCGACGGCCTCGGGCTGACCAGCCGGGAGAAGGTCGGCCTGATCACCACGCTCGTCGCGTACGTCAGCGGCCTGGCGCGGCAGCACGTGCTGACCGCCCAGGCCAACGAGGACGCCGAGCTGAGCCAGGAGGAGTTCTGGGCCGCGCAGGGGCCGGTGATGGAGCTGGCGCAGGCCAGCGGCGCCTACCCGCGGGTGTTCGCGCTGGAGGACGACACCTTCGCCGAGGGGAGCGTCGAGTACGGCCTGGACTTCGGCCTGGCCCTGCTGCTCGACGGCTTCGCGACGTTCGTCGCGGCGAAACGAGGGTCCTGACGGGCCGTCACGCCCTGCGCCGCCCGCCGCCGCGCAGCAGCCGGCGCAGGCCGAGCAGCGCGACCACGCCGAGGCCGACCAGCACCGCGCCCCGGGTCAGCAGCCCCGACGCGGCGCCGTCGTCCCCCTCGTCCGCCGCCGCGTCCCCGCCGCCGGGGTCGTCCGAGCCCTCCTCGGCGGCGTCCCGCTCCGCGCCCGCGGCGTCCGGCAGCAGGTCCCCGGACAGCTCGACCGGCTCGACCTCGCTGCCCGCGCCCTCGGTGCCGAACATCAGGGTGCGGCCGTCCGGGGCGAAGGTCACCGACTCGCCCTGCTGCTGCACCGGCGGGAACACGCTCCGCTCGATGGGCACCGGCGCGTCGTCCTCCCACCGGTAGACGCGGGCCGCGAAGTAGCCGCGCAGGACGAGGCGCGTGCCGTCGGGCGAGAACGCCCCGTCCGTCGTCCACAGTTCGATGTCGGCCACCCGCTCCAGGGTGTTGACGCCTTCGGTCGACAGCTCGCCGGGCGCCGCGTAGAGCGCGCCCGTGCCGTCCTGCTTCTTGCTGACGACATAGACCCGGCCGGTCTCCGGATGCACCATCAGCGCCTCGGCGTCGCGCGGCCCGTCCGCGTAGCTGACGGGGTAGACGGTGGGCGTCACCGTGGCGTCGGCCAGCTCGGCCGGCTCGGGGAAGCGGTAGAGCCACACCTCCGACCAGCCGCCGTCGAAGTTGTCCCCGATGTCGCCGACCCAGAGGTCGCCGTCCGGGCCGATCGAGATCGCCTCCAGGTCCCGCCCCTCCACGCCGCTCAGCGTGACGGTGGCGACCGTCTGCCCGGTCGCGGAGTCCACGGCGTAGACGTTGGGGCCCGCCGCGTCCTGGTCGTTGTGGGTCCAGTAGACGCCCGGGTGGCGCCGGCTGGCCTGGAGGCCGCTGGACTCGGTGATCCGCGGGTCCTCGATGGTGAACGCGGACGGCGGCTCGCCGGCGTCGTCCTCGGCGGCCGCCGCGATCCCCGGGGTGAGGGCGGTCAGCAGCAGCCCGGCGGCGAGGGAGACGGCGCGGCGCGGCGCGGTCACCGGCGGAACGGTCAGGGTCGGCATGGCCCAAGCCTGCCATCCGACCGGGTGACGGTGACATTGCAGGTTGCGATGTGGCGAACTGCGCTCCGCGATCTTGTGGCCACGCATCGCAACCCATAGTGTCGCTGACCATGACTACCGCACACGGCCGGAGCACGGTGACCGCGGCCCCGGCCGCCGCCGACCGGCCCCCGACCCTCCCGGCACTGGCCGCCCTGGCCGGCTCCATCCTGGCGATATCCGGCTCGTTACTCGACTGGTCGGTCGTCGAGCACCAGCAGTGGGGCACCACCGAACTCACCGGGATGGACGGCGACGGTGTCTACACGCTCATCGCCTCGGCGCTCGCCGCGCTGCTCCTGCTGGCCGGCGTCCTGGGGAAGCGCGCCCTGATCGTGCTGGGCGCCGCGGCCCCCGCGCTGGTCGCCGTCGGCTTCGCGCTGCGCACCCTCGCCGACCCCGACCGGTTCGCCCGCGCCTACATCGCCGACGAGTTGGGCGCCACGGGAGAGCGCGCGGAGGCCATCCTGACCAGCGTCGTGGAGTGCTCGCTCACCACCTACCCCTGGCTCGTGCTGGCCGGCGCCGGGCTCGCGGCGCTCGGCGCCGTCATCGCGGGCGCCCGGGGCTTCAACGGAAGACGCCGTTCCGAACCGACGGGTTGAGCGGGCATCGCGCGGACATTGCGCGAAGGATTGTCAGCAACGGGCGACAAAACGGACGATCGCGTTGCGGCGGCCCGGGCCGCTCCGTACGGTCGCTGCACGTGACTGGCATCGGACAACACCAACCAGCCATGCAGCCGACCGTGCCGCCTGCGGGGGGCGGCGCGGCAGGCATACCCGCCGCCCCCCTCTGGGTGGCGCTCACGGGCGGCGCCCTCGCCGTCACCGGCTCGTTCCTGGCGTTCTCCACCGTCCAGGTCGACGGCGGGACCGAGAGCAGCGGCGGCCTGAAGGGCGACGGCGTCTACACGCTGGTCGCCGCGTTGAAGATGCTCGGCTGGCTGGTCGCCGGTCTGCTCGCCCCGCACGTCAGGACGCGCCTCACGCTCGTCGCCGGCCTGCCCGCGCTCGCCCTCGTCGGCCTCGGCGTCCTCAACCTGGCCTCCCCGGAGCGGGCCCTGCGGTCCGAGATCGAGAAGAACGGCGGCTCGGGCGCGGATCTTGACGAGCTGCTCGCGCTCCTCGACGTCTCGGCCGGCGTCGGCGTCTGGCTGGTGCTGGCCGGCGGCCTCGTCGGCCTCGGCGCGATCGCCGCCGTGGGGCTGCGCGCCCGCCGCGGCTGAGGCGCCGTCAGGGCCGCGCCCCGCTTGCCTGGAGCGCGCTCCAGGGCGTTGGCTTGCCCCATGAAGTACACGCAGCTCGGACGCACGGGACTCAAGGTCAGCCGGCTGGTCCTCGGGACCATGAACTTCGGACCGCTCACCGACGAGGCGGACAGCCACGCCATCATGGACGCCGCGCTCGACGCGGGCGTCAACTTCTTCGACACCGCCAACGTGTACGGGTGGGGCGAGAACAAGGGCCGTACCGAGGAGATCATCGGCTCCTGGTTCGCCAAGGGCGGCGACCGCCGCGACAAGGTGGTGCTCGCCACCAAGGTCTACGGCGACATGACCCCCGAGCGGACCGCGTGGCCCAACCACGACCGGCTCTCCGCGCTGAACATCCGCCGCGCGGTGGACGCCAGCCTCCGCCGGCTCGGGACCGACCACATCGATCTCTACCAGTTCCACCACATCGACCGGAACACGCCCTGGGACGAGATCTGGCAGGCCATGGACGTGCTGGTCACCCAGGGCAAGATCCTCTACGCCGGCTCCTCCAACTTCGCCGGCTGGCACATCGCGAGCGCCAACGAGGCCGCCGCGCGGCGCGGCTCGTTGGGCCTGGTCAGCGAGCAGTGCCTGTACAACCTGGCGGAGCGGCGCGCCGAGATGGAGGTCGTGCCGGCGGCCCAGCACTACGGTCTCGGCGTCATCCCGTGGTCGCCGCTGCACGGCGGGCTGCTCGGCGGCGCGCTCCGCAAGGAGCGGGAGGGCGGCGGCAGCCGCTCCACGGGCGGCCGCTCGGCCGACGCGCTGGCGGACGCCACGACGCGGGCCCGGATCCAGGCGTACGAGGACCTGCTCGACAAGCACGGCCTCGCCCCGGGCGAGGTGGCCCTGGCCTGGCTGCTGACCCGCCCCGGGGTCACGGGACCGATCGTCGGCCCCCGGGTGCGCGAGCAGCTGGACTCGGCGGTGCGGGCGGTGGAGCTCGACCTCGACGAGGAGCTGCTCGCCGCCCTCGACGAGATCTTCCCCGGCCCCGGCGCCTCCCCCGAGGCGTTCGCCTGGTGACGGCCGGCTGACGACGACCGGCGGCGGCCTATCCCAGGGCCGCCGCCAGCACCACCACGGCCAGCAAGGCCACCAACGCCGCCGTCACGATCCGGCTCCTGCTCCTGGCATTCACGCCCTCTAGTATCCGCCCCCATGAGCGAGATACGGATGCGGGCCGGGGGCCCCGATGACGTCCCCCTGATCCTGGCGATGCTGGACGGCGCCGTGGAGTGGCTGGCGTCCCTGGGCCGCACCGGCCAGTGGGGCACCGAACCGTGGTCCACCCGCCCCAAGGCGGTCGCCCGGGTCCACGAGATCGTCGCCTCGGGCACCCCCTGGATCGCCGAGCTGGACGGCGAACCGGCCGGCGTCGTCACGCTCACCCCCGGGCCGACGGCGTACGTCGACCCGGTCGACGAGCCGGAGGTCTACGTCCACCTGCTGGTCACCGACCGCCGCTTCAAGGGCCACGGCGTCGGCGCGGCGCTCCTGGCCCACGCCGTGGCCGAGGCCCGCCGCCAGCGGATCGACCTCGTCCGCGTCGACTGCTACGCCGGCGACGACGGCCGCCTCGTCGCCTACTACCGAAGCCAGGGCTTCACCCCCGTGACCACCTTCACGGTCGGCGACTGGCCGGGCCAGCTCCTCGCCCAACGAGTCCTCTCCGACGACCGGACCTGACGCGTACCGCGCTGCGCGCGGGAAGCGATGCCGCGCTGCGCGCGGCGGGAACGCCGTGAGGCGCGGAGGCCGCCGGCCGTACGCCGCGCCTCCGGCGCGAACAGGCCACGCCTGACGGCGCGAGCCGCTGCCGCGCTCCGCGCGGCGGGCCGACCAGCGGGACGCGGGCCGTGCGTCGCGCCACCGGCGCGGCCACGCACCGCCTGACGGCGCGGGCCGTCGCCCACCGGCGCCGCGACGGCTGGCCACCGCGCCCCCGGCGCGGCGGAACGTCGGCCGTGCCGGCTGGCGCCGCGCGCGAGCGCGCTCCGCGCTCGCGGCGCGAACATACACCGCCTGACGGCGCGGAGCCGTCGCCCGCCGGCGCGGCGCACGGCCGCGCTTGCGCGCGCGAGCGCGGCCCCGCTGCGGCCGTTAGGCCGCTCTCGCGCCGGGGATGGCCGGGACCTCGCGGGGGACGAGGGCGACGCGGCGGCGGCCGTCGCGGAGGGTGATCTGGAGGCGGAGGCCGCCGATCCTGGCCAGGACGAGGGCCACGCCCACCGCCGAGCCCAGGCAGATGGCGCCGCCCGCGATCATGCCGATCCGGGCGCCGAACTCGTCCGTCAGCCAGCCCATCATCGGCCCGCCGATCGGCGTGCCGCCCACGAACACCATCATGAAGAGGCTGATCACCCGGCCCCGCATGGCCGGGTCGCTGGCCACCTGGATGCTGGAGTTCGCCGTCACCTGGAACATCAGCGCGGCCAGGCCGACCGGGAACATCAACACCGCGAACAGCCAGAACACCGGCGACAGCGCCGCCACCATCAGCGCCAGGCCGAACGCCGCGCCCGCCGCCACCGTGAACCGCATCCGCCGGCTGCCGCGCCGCGCCGCCAGCAGCGCGCCGGCCACCGAGCCCGCCGCCATCACCGAGTTGAGCAGGCCGTAGGTGCCCGCCCCCGAGTCGAAGACCCGGTCGGTGAACGCGACCAGCCAGATCGCCGCGTTGAAGCCGAACGTGCCGATGAAGCCGACCAGCACGATCATCCACAGCAGGTCGGGTCGGCCGCCCACGTACCGCAGGCCCTCGCGCAGCTGTCCCTTGCTCCGCGGCACCCGCTCCACCGGCATGAGCTCCGAGGTCCGCATCAGGCAGAGGCCGACGATCGGCGCGATGAACGAGAGCCCGTTGTAGAGGAAGGCCCAGCCGGAGCCCACCGAGGTGATCACGACGCCGGCCACGGCCGGGCCGACGAGCCGCGCGGACTGGAAGTTGGCGGAGTTGAGCGAGACCGCGTTGCGCAGCAGCCCCGGGCCGACCATGTCGGAGACGAAGGTCTGGCGGGCCGGGTTGTCCACCACGGTCGCCAGGCCCACCGCGAACGAGAGCGCGTAGACGTGCCAGACCTCGACCACGCCGCTGAGCGTCAGCACCGCCAGCAGGACGCCGGTGACGCCCAGCGCGGCCTGGGTGCAGATCAGCAGCCGCCGCTTGTCGAAGCGGTCGGCGAGCACGCCGCCGTAGAGGCCGAAGAGCAGGAACGGCAGGAACTGCAGCGCCATGGTGATGCCGACCGCGGCGGCCGAGTCGGTCAGCTCGTGCACCAGCCAGTCCTGGGCGATGCGCTGCATCCACGTCCCGATGTTGGAGACGGCGGAGCCCAGGAAGTGGATCCGGTAGTTGCGGACCCGGAAGGAACTGAAGGTGGATATCTTGTCGGTCGTCGTGGGTGCGGGTGCGGAGTCGGCTCCGGGTCCCGGACTCAAGGGGAACACTCCTTCGTGCTGTGGTTCCTATCGTGCGTCGGTGCGTGGGTGGGGGATGGTCTCCTGGGGGTGAGGGCCGGGGGCGGCCCGGCGGCTAGAGGTGCGCGAGTTTGTGCAGCACGGGCGCCGCCTCGCGGAGCGCGGCCCACTCCTCCTCGTCGAGCTCCTCGATCAGCTTGGCCAGCCAGGCGTTGCGCTGGTGGCGGCTCGACTCGAGCATCTCGGCCGCCTGGTCGGTGGTGGCCACGAGCTTCTGCCGGCGGTCCTCGGGGTGGGGTTCCAGGCGCACCAGGTGGCGCTCCTGGAGCAGCGCGATGATCCGCGTCATCGACGGCGGCTGGACGTGCTCCTTGCGGGCGAGCTCCCCCGGGGTCATGGCGCCGCAGCGGGAGAGCGTGCCGAGCGCGGACAGCTCGGCCAGGCTCAGCGTGTGGTCGACACCGAGGTGACGCAGCCGGCGGGACAGTCGCAACACGCCCATGCGGAGCGTGTTCACCGCCTCGGCGTCGTCGGGGTCGTCCATCATCGCGTGGGGCATGCGTCACCGCCATTGCTCATTAGCTTGCCTAACGAAATATATGACGATCATAGGCTCGGGTCCATTCCCTTGCGCCCATTGGAGTGAGACGTCACACCCGTACCAGCGGGTAGGGACCGGCCGGCTACCCTGACCCCATGCGCTGGGGTGATGTGACCAAGGGCAAGCGGGAGGCTCCCGAGCCGCTTGAGGGCAACGTGGTGGCCACCATCACCGTGGGCACCGTCGTCTGGGCCGTGCTCTTCGTCGCCCAACTGCCGTTCTACTCCTGGTACGCGGACCACGGGCACACCCGGTGGCTCTGGTCCTGCGCGGCCGGCGTCGGCCTCGGGCTGCTCGGCCTGGTGCTCGTGCGCCGCCGCGAGGCCGGCCTCCGGGTCGCTCGCGCGGCCGCCGACACCCGCCGGGAGACCACTCCACAGGACTGAGGCCACGCCCCGCCGTACCGTCGGAACATGACGCAGACGCCGGCGGGCGGCCTCACGGCGGCCGAGGTCGCGGAGCGCGTCCGGCGCGGTCGGGTCAACGACGTACCGGCGCGCTCCTCCCGCCCGGTGCGGGAGATCGTCCGGGCCAACGTCCTCACCCTCTTCAACGGGATCATGGGGACGCTCTTCGCGATCATCCTCGTCGTCGGCCCGATCCAGGACGCGCTCTTCGGCTTCGTCGTGGTGGCCAACACGCTGATCGGCATCGTGCAGGAGCTGCGGGCCAAGCGGACCCTGGACAGCCTGGCCGTCGTCGGCGAGGCCCGCCCGACCGTGCGCCGCGACGGCGAGCCGCGCGCCGTCCCCACCTCCGAGATCGTGCTCGACGACCTGATCGAGCTCGGCCCCGGCGACAAGGTCGTCGTGGACGGCCGCGTCGTCGAGGCGGACGGCCTGGAGATCGACGAGTCGCTGCTCACCGGCGAGAACGACCCGGTCCTCAAGCGCCCGGGCGACCAGGTGCTCTCCGGCAGCTTCGTGGCCGCCGGCGGCGGGGCGTACCAGGCCACCAGGGTGGGCCGGGAGGCGTACGCGGCACGGCTCGCCGAGGAGGCCACCCGCTTCACCCTCGTCAACTCCGAGCTGCGCAACGGCATCCAGCGCATCCTGCGGATCTGCCTGGCCGTGATGGTGCCGGCCGGCGTCGGCCTGGTCGTCAGCCAGCTGGTGGTGTTCAACAGGACCGACACCTTCGGCGCGATCCGCCGCGCGGTGGCCGGCATCGTGGTGATGGTCCCCGAGGGCCTCGTGCTGCTGACGTCCGTCGCCTTCGCGATCGGCGTCATCCGGCTCGGCCGGCGGCTCTGCCTGGTGCAGGAGCTGCCGGCCATCGAGGGCCTGGCCCGGGTCGACGTCGTCTGCCTCGACAAGACCGGCACCCTCACCGAGGGTGGCATGGACGTGGCCGAGCTGCGGCCGCTCGGCGACACGGCGCCGCGGCTCGCCGGCGAGGTGCTCGGCGCCCTCGGCGCGGCCGACCCGCGCCCCAACGCCAGCCTGCGGGCCGTCATCGACGCCTACCCGCCGCCGGAGGGCTGGCGGGCCGCCGACACCCTGCCCTTCTCCTCGGCCCGCAAGTACGCGGGCGCGGCGCTCACCGCGCCGGACGGCCGGGAGTCCGTCTGGCTGCTCGGCGCGCCCGACGTGCTGCTGCCGTCAGCTCATCCACAGCTTGTGGATATCGAACGGCTCAACGCGGCCGGGCTGCGCGTCCTGCTGCTCGCCGGCTCGGCGCGCCCGCTCGACGCCGCCCCCGACGACGTCACGCCCGCGGCCCTCGTCATCCTCGAACAGCGGCTGCGCCCCGACGCCGGCGACACGCTGCGCTACTTCGCGGAGCAGGGCGTCGCGGCCAAGGTCATCTCGGGCGACAACGCGGTCTCGGTCGGCGCCGTCGCCGCCAGGCTGGACCTGCCGGGCGCCGGTCCCGGCGAGGCCGTCGACGCCCGCGACCTCACCCCGGAGGACCTGGAGCGCGCCACCGTCTTCGGCCGCGTCACCCCGCGGCAGAAGCGCGAGCTGGTCGGCGGCCTGCGGGCCGGCGGCCACACGGTCGCGATGACCGGCGACGGCGTCAACGACGTGCTGGCCCTCAAGGACGCGGACATCGGCGTCTCGATGGGCTCCGGGTCGGCCGCGGCCCGGGCGGTGGCGCAGATCGTGCTGCTGAACAACAGCTTCGCCACCCTGCCGTCGGTCGTCGCCGAGGGCCGCCGGGTCATCGGCAACATCGAACGGGTCGCGACCCTCTTCCTCACCAAGACCGTCTACTCGGTGGTCCTCGCCGTCGTCGTCATCGCCACCGCCGTCCCCTACCCCTTCCTCCCCCGCCACCTCACCCTGCTGTCCACGCTGACCATCGGCGTGCCCGCGTTCTTCCTCGCCCTCGCCCCCAACACCGCCCGCGCCCACGCCGGCTTCGTCCCCCGCGTGCTGCGGCTGTCCGTCCCGTTCGGCGTGATCGCCGGCGCCGCCACCATCGGCGTCTACCTCCTCGCCCGCGCCCACTACGGCGCCGGCGCCGCCACCAGGGAGGCCGAGACCAGCGCCGCCACGCTGACGCTGTTCCTGATCGCGCTGTGGGTGCTCGGCATCATCGCCCGCCCGCTGACCGGCTGGCGGATCGTGCTCATCGCCGCGATGGCGGCCGCCTTCGCACTGGTCCTGCTGGTCCCCGGCCTCCAGCACTTCTTCGCCCTCCGCCTGGCCGGCCTGCTGCTGCCCTGGGCGGCGGTGGCGGCCGCGGTCGCCGCCTGCGCGCTGATCGAGCTCAGCTACCGGCACCCGTGGCCGACCAGGCGTCGACCACCTCGACGTGCCGGATCCCGCCCGACTCGGAGATATGGCCGAACCAGGCGGCGCACTCCGGGATCGTCGTGATCATCCGCGCCGCCTCCTCGGCCTCCGCCCGGCTCCGCCACACGATCACGTCCAGCCACCCGCCGTCGTCCTCCCTGGTGAGATACGCCGCCAGACACCCGGGGAACCGCCGGTGCAACGCCTCGACCATCCGCGGCCGCTCGCTGACCAGCAGCCGCTCGGCCCCCTCCAGGATCCGGAACCGCGCCAGTTCGATCACGTTCGACTCGTTCGACATGTCCGGATTCTACGGTCCGTCACCGCGCGGACCGGGGCGGCCACGAGCGTGCCGGCGCGGCCGACTCCGCGCCGGGGCAGGAAAACCCCGGGCCGCCGCGGTTGGGCGAGCAGGTGATGAGGTCGAGGGTGGTGTAGCCGGTTGCTTGGATATACCAAGCGGCGTGCGCGTCCCTCCCCCGGCGGAGGGTGGCGGCCACATGCGCCACCTTGGCGGCCAGCCGCGCCGGCTCCCCCTCCTGCGGCGAGGCGAAGCCGGGCGCGGCGTGCGTCATCTGTTCCTCGAACCAGCGGACGGCGTCGTCGATGTCGTGGAACGTGGCGGTGATGGCGCTCGCCGGCCGCAGCAGCCAGTTGGCGATGAGGATCGGGGTGCAACGGTTGGCCGCGAAGGCAGGTGACTCGGGTCGGCGTGGACCCTCCTGGTCGTAGGTACGGCGGTCGCCGGTCCAGCGGTAGGCGTGGATGTGCCGGCGGGGCCGGCCCCCCTCCGAGGAAGGGGGCCGGCCGTGGTGCGGGTTACTGGCGTCCACAGCCGTCGCCGTCTCCGCAGCCTCCGGACTGTCCGCCCTCAGTGGGCTCGTCGTCGTCTCCCGGATCAACGCGCACGTCGGTTACCGTTCCTTTCATGCCGAAGGCGCGAGGACTCTCCTCGTGCCGGTGGTGCAGCCGTTCCGGGCGGGGACGGCCAAATCCAAACGCCCGGAACGGACATCTCAGGAGCGCCCGACGTCGCTCGGCCAGACCAGGCGGGCCGTGATGTCGGGGGCGTGGCTGAAGGATCCGAGGGCTCGGTCCGGCGACGCGAGGCGCATGCGGCGGTGCCCCTCGACGCTGACGACCTCGGACAGGCCCTCGTCGAAGGCCATGCCCCACGCGGCCACGCGGGCGTCCTCGTGCTCGCGGTAGACCTGAACCACCGCGAAGAGGCGGGGCAGTTGGGACGTGACCAGATCGTGCACGGCCCCGTTGAAGTCGATACGGCTGAAGTCGTCTTCCATGGCTGCTACCTCCGGTGGTGTGTCGACCACGATCCGCCATCACGTTAGACCTTTACATCAAAGGCCCGCCATCACTCGGGCGAGTGAAACTCCTTTACGTAAAGGCACCGTTGAGTAGGCTCGACCTCGACAAAGCGTCACCGGAGGGGGGCGACAGCCAACATGGCCAACTCATCCGCACAGTTGCGCCGACTGGGCACCGAACTGCGCAGGCTGCGCGAGAGTGTTGGGCGAACGCAGGGCGATGTGGGTGCGGCGATCGGGCGTACGCACGCCAGCGTGGTCAACTGGGAGCGCGGCAAGACCAGGATCAGCAAGTCCGATCTGGTCTGCCTGCTGGCCGAGTTGCACGCGCCGGCCGAGGTGCGCAAGGGGCTTGAGAAGCTTCGCGAGGACGCGGCGCGTGGCACCTCGTCCTGGGCGACCTACGGCCTTCCTGACTGGTTGCGGCCGATGCTCAGCTTCGAGGAGGACGCGACCGGCGTCACCACCTTCGAGCCGGTGCTGGTGCCGGGGCTGCTCCAGACCGAGGAGTACGCCCGCGCCATCCACACGGCCGGGCGCCACAAGGTCGCCCCGGAGTACGTCGAGAAGTGGGTCGCGGCACGCATGCGACGCCAGCAGCGGCTCAGCGGACCTGGCGCCCTCACCGTGCACGCGGTGATCGCCGAGGCCGTGCTGCGACTTGAGGTCGGCGGACCCGAGGTGTTCGGCCGGCAGCTTGAGCGGCTGTGCGAGGCGGCGTCGGCCGACAACATCACCGTGCAGGTGCTGATCGCCGATCAGGGTGGCTACGGTGGCATGGCGAGCAACTTCACCATGCTGCACTTCGCCGATCCGGCGATCGACCCGCCGCTCGGCTGCTTTGACGGTCCGCTCGGCGGCCATCTCCTCAGCGACGCGGGAGACGTGGCCACCATGGCAAAGATGTTCGATGATCTGAGGGAGATGGCCCTGCCGGCGGAGGACTCCGCCGAACTGCTGGCCACGATCCTCGCCGAGCATCGGAGAAAGGGCGGCACCGGATGACCAGAAGCACCAGCACGCCGCGCTGGCGCACCTCCTCCCACAGCAACGCCGGAGGCAACTGCGTCCAGCTGGCGGACCTCGCGGACGGCCGAATAGCCGTCCGCGACAGCAAGGCCCCCGAGAGCGGGCCGATCTCCTTCGAGCGGGCCCCGATTGCCGCCTGGCTCAAGGCCGCCAAGGCAGGGGCCCTGGATCGCCCATAGCCGGTCGACGACCGCGCGGCTCAGGAGAGCCGGCGGATGCGCCGCACCGCGAGGTAGCAGAGGAGCGCGGTCAGGGCCAGGAAGACGCCGGTCTCGATGAACTGGAAGGGCCAGAAGCGGTCGCCCGGCTGGTAGAGCTGCCAGTTGACGGAGCCGGGTTCGACGCCGCCCCGGTCCAGGCACTCCGGGTCGTGCGGCGGGCAGCCGATCAGGCCGGTGCTGACGAGTTCGCCGTCGGCGTTCCGGACGCCGCTGTCGTAGACCCAACTGGCGGCGGCCGGGTTGAGCCACTCACCGCCGGTGGTGCTGTAGCTCAGTTCCTCGGCGGGCAGGTAGTGGGGCCGGAGCACCAGCTCGACGAACAGCCGGACGGCGACGAAGCCGCCGAGGGTGAGGGCCATGGCGGGCATGACGCGGCGGGTCACGGTGCCGGCGAAGGTGCCGAGCGCGAGGGCGAAGAGCGTGTAGCCGACGGGCGCGACGCCCTGCACGTCGAAGAAGCCGTAGGCGAGGCGTCCGGTGCCGTTGGCCGCCATGGGCCCGAACCACCAGGTGACGCCGAGCGCGTACGCCACGGCGAGCGGGATGGTGACGGCGCCGAGCAGCCCGAGCTTGGTGAGGGCCCAGCGGCGCCGGCTGACGCCCTGGGTCCAGACGAGGCGGTGGGTGCCGTGTTCGAGCTCGCGGGAGACCAGCGGGGCGCCGAGGAAGAGGCCGACGAGCAGCGGCAGCACCATGAAGAGGATGGCCACCATGGTCAGGCTGTTGAACTCGCCGGTGAACTGGCGACGCAGCGCGTCGCAGGTGTCGGCCCCGCCGGAGACGAGCACCTCGGTGCCGAGGACGTCGAGGCAGTCGGCGAGCCCGGAGTCCTCGAAGGAGTCGTGCATGCGCAGCCCGGTGGGCACCATCAGGGCGGCGAGCGCGAGCAACGCCAGGGCGGTGTAGAGGAGTTGCCTGCGGTGTTGGCGCCAGGTCAGCCAGATCACGCGGCCACCCCCGCGCGGCTGTCGGCGGCGCCGAGGTAGGCGAGGACGAGGTCCTCCAGGGAGACCTCGTGCGCGGACCAGGCGGGGTCGGCCGGTCCGGCGCCGGTGGTGCGGGCCAGCAGGGTGGTCTGCCGGTCGGTGTGGCTGGCGCGGACCACGTTCCGGACGCCGGGGACGGCCTCCGGGCGGTCGGTGCGCGGGCCGACGAGGGTGCGGTGCTCGGCGAGCAGGTCGTCGACGGCGCCGGTGAGTTGGACGTGCGCGGTCTGGAGCAGGACCAGGTGGTCGCAGACCCGCTCCAGGTCGGCGAGCAGGTGGGAGGAGAGCAGCACGGTGGTGCCGGTCTCGGCGACCGCGTCCATCAGCGTGCCCATGAACTCGTGGCGGGCCAGCGGGTCGAGGGCGGCGGCCGGCTCGTCGAGCAGCAGCAGCCGGGGCCGCTTGGCCAACGCGAGTCCCAGGGCGACCTGGGCGCGCTGGCCGCCGGAGAGACTCCCGACGGGCTTACCGGTCGGTATGCCGACGGCGGCCAGTCGGTCGCGGACGAGCTCCGCGTCCCAGCGGCGGTTGAGCCTGGCGCCCATGGTGATCAGCTCGTCGGCGGTGAACTCCCGGTAGAGCGGGGTCTCCTGCGCGACGAAGCCGATCTCGGCCAGGGCGTCGGTGTCGCCCCGCGGGTCGCGGCCGAAGACGCGGACGTGGCCGGCGTCGGGGCGCGACAGGCCGACGGCCAGGTGCAGCAGGGTGGACTTGCCGGCGCCGTTCGGTCCGACCAGCGCGGCGATCCGGCCGGCCGGCAGCCGCAGCGAGCAGTCGCGCAACGCCCAGGCGCGGCCGTGGCGTTTGCCCACCGCGTCCATCTCCAACGCCGTGTCGCGGGCGTCATCCGTCATCTGTGCTCCCACTGGGTTCATGGAGTGTCGTCGGGAACCGGGCGACCGAGGGTGGACCGCAGCGTGGTGTCGATCAGCGCCGCGATGTCCTCACGGCCGAGCCCGGCGGCCTCGGCCCTGCGCAGCCACGCCACCAACTCCTCGCGCAGCGCGGCCTGATGGGCCAGGGAGTCGCCGGCGAGGGTCGCCACCAGAAAGGTGCCGACCCCCGGCCGGCCCTCGGCCAGGCCCTCCAACTCCAGCTCGCGGTACGCCTTGAGCACCGTGTTCGGGTTGATCGCCAACGTCCGTGCCACCTCACGCACCTTGGGCAACTGGTCCCCGGGCCGGGCGATGCCGACGCGCAGCGCCTGCTTCACCTGGAGCACCAACTGCATGTAGGTGGCCACCTTCGAGCGACCGTCGAGCACGAACTCGATCACCGATTCTCCTATTGTCCTATGACAGTAAGACAGCATGGGCGTGGGCGTGCCCGATGTCAATCGTCTCCGAGAATCGGTACGACGGCGGCCCCGACGACGGTGCCCGCCGCCGGGGTGCTGCCAGGCCCTAGATCAGGCCGCCGCCGCGCAGGTCTCGCGCCACACGTCCAGGTCCAGGTTCTTCAGCAGCGAGCTCAGGCCGAGCGCTGTGGTGACGGGACAGAACTCCTCGGTCGTCAGCTCGTACTCGGCGTGGAAGACGGCCTTGCCCGCCTCGACGAACGGGGTCAGCGCCTCGCACTCCTCGTACTGCGCGCACTGCTCGTTGACCGCGAAGTCGTAGTCGTCGACGAGCTCCGGGATCTGGTCCAGGTCGTTCTTCAGGCCGACCGAGAGGCCCCGCTCGTGGGCCAGGTCCGCGATCATGCGGTTGAAGGCCAGCTGGTCGTCCGCGGTGATGTCGAAGCCGCTGTCGTTGACGTAGGCGTCCATGTTGTCCGGCTCGACCGCGTCGAAGCCCTTGTCCGCGCACATGTCGAAGCGCTCGGCCATGATCGGCTCCAGCACGTCCAACGCACGGATGTCCAGCCAGCGCTCGCCCGGCCAGCCGTTGGGCTCGCCCAGGATCTCCTCGGGGAACTCGTCGGCGTCGGGACGGAAGTCCTCCCAGGCGCCGGCGCTGATGTAGCAGATCACCCGCACGTCCCGCGCGTGCAGCTCCTCGACCACGGCGGCGTCGTTCTCGAAGCCGTCGATGTCGTAGACCGGGACGTCGACCGAGGTGTCCACCTCGCCGATGAGCTGCCACTGCCAGTCGGTGCCGGGCTCCGGCGTCCAGAACTCCGAGCTGACGGCCGCCTCGTCGCCCGAGGGCGACGAGGAGCCGTCCGCGTCGGCGGAGCCGGCAGAGCAGGCGAACAGTAACGGCAGCACTGCCAGCGGCGCGGCCATGCGGGTGAGTCGTGTCATCGGGCGAACTCCAACTCCTCAGCCTGGACGGGCCGGGCAACGGCGTGGCGGGGAGGGAACGACGACGCCACCGCCGCGTGGCCCGGCCAGGCCCGCCGCCAGGCGACGGGTCAGTCGAACCATCGGGCGGTCTCCAGCTCCTCGGCCCGGGACGGGTCCTCCAGGAGGGCGGCGAGCTCGAAGCGGCGTGGCCACTGGCCGGTGGCCCAGGCCAGGCCGGCCGCCAGGCCCTCGAAGGTGGCGGCGTGCAGCGTGCCGTCCGGGGTGAGACGCCACTCCACCTCCACGCCGTCGACGACCAGTTCGTCGTGCTCCACGTAGTCGGGCGGCGTGTCGGGGCCCAGCAGGGCGTGCGCCGCCTCGGGGGTGTCGCGGCGGGTGCCGCCCTCCGGGGCCGGCGCGGGCAGCGCGACGCTCAGCGGGCGCACGTCCAGCACGGCGGCCAGCGCGGCGGCACGCTCCGGCGGCACCGGCAGCAGGGCCCGGCCGGCGGCCAGCGGCAACAGGTCGGGCGCGTCCGCCACCAGCGCCTCGGCCACCGGCACCACCGCGACCGAGCCGTCCACCACCGCGCACAGCTCGTCGGGCAGGGTGACGTCGGCCGGGTCGAGGTCGGCCAGCAGCGCGTACAGGCCGTGCAGCTGGGCCGGGACCACCGTCGACTCCGGGTCGACGAGCCGGCTCAGCAGCTCGGCCGCGCCGCCCGGCTCGGCCAGCAGCGCCCGGGCCGTGGTGCGCACGCCCAGCGCGTGCAGCACGGCCTCGTCGGCGTCGGCGGTGTCCGCGTCCTCGTAGAGGCCGGCCAGCAGCGGGTCCCCGTCCGCCGAGCGCAGGCCCACCGGCTCCCGCCCGCCCAGCACCGGGGCGCCGCGCAGCCACCAGGCGCTGTACGGGCGGGCCAGCTCGACCGAGCCGTCCGGCATCCGCACCCGCACGGGCGTCGTCAACGCCTCCCGGTAGGGGGCGCGGGAGAACAGCTCCAGGGCACGCGGCCACTGGTCGTCCGCCACCAGATCCAGGTCCCGGATGGCGACCACCTCGGCCGCCACCGGCGGCAGCTCGGCGTCCGGCAGGGCGTCCAGGACGTCCTCGCACCAGACGTCGACGGCCTCCAGCAGCCCCAGGTTGTCCGGCTCGGGATAGCCGACGTCCCGGTCCTCCCCCAGCTCGTCCGGGTCGAGGACGACGTCGGTGGCCCGTATCAGCACGAAGTCGGCCTGCACGCCGACCGCCGTCAGCGGCTGCTCGCCCCACCGCTCGGCGAGCTCCGGGTCGACGGTGGCCAGCTCGCCCGGCTCGATGAGCTCCGCGAACGGGCTGCCGGGCAGCACGAGATCGGCGGCCGGGCTCAGCTCGCCGTCCTCGTCGGGAAGGGCCAGGGCGGCCAGCCAGGGCTCCTCGCCGGGCGCCAACTCCGCGTCCCGCGCCAGCCCCAGCACGAGCTCGGCCAGCTCCTCCGGCGGGATCGCGTCCTCGTCCCACACCTCGGCGTCGGCCGAGGCCGCCACGGCCGACCGCACCTGCGGGGTGACCAGCACGGCGCGCGGCGTGGCCGGGCTCGCGCCCAGCTTCTCCAACAACGGGTGGGCCGCCTCCGGATGCACCACCTTGAGCCCGAGCCGGCCAAGATCCGCCGCGTCCGTGCCGGGCACCGGCAGCAGCGCGCGGCGCGGCCCGATGGTGGTGCCGCCGTCGGCCAGCGGCACCGGCAGGCCCGTCAGCAGGTCCGGGTCGACGCCCGCCAGCGACTCGTAGAGCCGCGCCCACCAGCCGGGCGGCCGCTCCACGCCCGCCAGCCGGTCGATCACCTCGCCGAGCGAGACCCGCGCCACCTCCAGCACCCGCAGCTCGGGGCGCCGCTCGAGACCGGCGGGCAGCAGCTGCGGGAACAGCTCGGCGAGCACCGCCACCGTCTCGGCGCCGGCCCGCTCCACCAGCTCGGCGTCCCTGGGACGCAGCGCGACGGCCCCCTCCTCCTCGCCCTCCTCGGCCTCGGCGGCCGGGGCCGCGGCGCGCGGCAGGAAGGCCGTGCCGGGCAGCCGGTCGAGCAGCGCGGCGCGCAGCCTGCCGTCCAACTCGCCGCGGCCCAGCGGCCCGGGCACCAGGCCGAGGATGTCGCCGGTGACCGGGCGCCAGTCGGCGAGCAGCGCCGCGTACGCCTCGGCGGCCCGGTCGATCAGGAAGTCGGTGAGCGGCCCCGGCGCCACATGGCGGCGGGTCGGCTCCAGCGGGAAGCTGGCGATCAGCAGCGCGGGCAGGCCGAGCGCGTCGTCCGTCGGCGTCGGGGCGTGCACCACGGCGGGGCTGTTGGGCGCGGCGGGGGCGCCCTCCGCGTCCACCGGCACCGCCCAGGTGACGGACCAGTGGCGCCGGTCGCGCTCCTCGATCGGCCGGTCCGCGAACAGCTCGGGCTTGGCCTCGCCGCTGTCCTGCGAGACCCGCCACCGGGTGGCGCGCACCGCGAGCCCGGCCGGGCCCGGCTCCTCGGTGATCTGCGTGTAGGGGCCGAACTGGCGGCGCGTCAGGGTGCGGGTGCCGCCCGGCGTCTCCACCGCGACCTCGACCAGGCCCGGCAGGGTGAGCAGCAGCGTGTCGTCGACCGCGTCGAGCAGCCGGGTGGCCAGGTCCTCGGCCGCCGCGTCCCGCAGCGGCAGGGTGACGGCCGTGTCGAAGCCGTCCGGCACCGCCGCGGCGGGATCGCCCGCCGGCACCGGGAACGGCAGCCGCAGCAGCGGGACCGCGTGCCGCTGGCCGGCCCTGCGGTCCAACTCCGCCAGCAGCCGCGGGCTGTCCGCGCCGGTGGCGCGCGCGAGCTCAGCGGCCTCGCCGAGCGACCAGCGGACGGCGCCGGCCGCGCCGGCGATCGCGGGCGCGTCACTCACGGCCAGCACGGCGGCGAAGCCGACGCCGAACCGGCCCACGCCGCTCGACTGCTCGCGCTTCGCCGAGGCGCGCAGCGTGGACAGCGACTCCACGCCCGCCGCGTCGAGCGGGGCGCCGGTGTTGGCGACGGTCAGCACGCCGTCCCGAAGGGTCAGGCGCAGCCGGCCCGGCGTGCCGGCGCGGGCCGCGGCGTCCGCCGCGTTCTGCGCGAGCTCGACGACGAGCCGGTCGCGGTAGCCGCCGCGGGCCAAATCCTCCTCGGCGTTGGCGTCCTCCCGGAAACGGGCGGGTGAGGCCGCCCAGGCGGTCAGGACGCCGTGCCGCAGCCGCGCGGTGCCGAAGGGGTCGGCGGGGTCGGCGTGGTGGTCGGTGGTCACGGGGCGACAGTACCGGGTCGCACCGACAGCGGGCTCCCCGGCGACGGCCGCGCTACAGCGGATCCGCGCCCAGGTGGTCGATGACCGGCGGCGCCGGCCGCTGCGGCTTGGGCACCTCGGCGGCCTCCGAGTGCGCGCCGCAGCCGTAGGACAACGAGACGACCTGGCCGTCGGCCGGCGCGTACTCGTTGGCGCACACCCCGAACGCCTGCCGCAGCGAGCCGGCCATCGGCAGCAGGAACCCGCAGCTGGCACAGCTCGCCGGCGCGGCCTGCGCCATCGGCGTCTCGGGCCCGAACCGCTCCTCCCAGCGGTCGGCGGCCTCCTGCAGCCCGACCCAGGACAGCACCCGGCGGCGCCCGAGCCCCAACTTGTTGGCCACGTCGGTGACCGCGCCGCGCCCGCCCGCCGGCTCCTCTTCCTCCTCGGGCTCCTCGCCCGGCGCCTCCGCGAGCACCCCGGGTTCGAGCCGCACGTCGTCCGCCTCGGCGGGCAACAGGTCGCCAGGACCCAGGTCCCCGGGGCGCAGCCGCTCGCTCCACGGCACCCAGTCCGGCGCCAACAGCGCCTCGGGGCCGGGCGTCAGGGCGACCTCGTCGACCGTGACATAGCGGGCGCGGGCGGCGCGGGCCACCGTGACGCCCCAGCGCCAGCCGGGGTAGCCGGGGTCCCGGCTACCGAAGAAGTGGGTGACGAGCCGGTCGCCTTCGGCGACCACCCCCAGGTGCTCGCCGATCGGCTGGGGATGGGCCGCCTGCGCCGCGGCGTCGCGGGCGAGGTCGACCGCCTCGGCGCAGAGCCGATCGGGTGTGCGGCTTCGCGTCGGGCCTGGCATCCCAGCACTCACAAGAACTCTCCTACGCCGTTGACCGGTGCGGGCGCCTCAGGCGAACGGGGCCGACGGAGCGGACGCTGGGACCGCTGCGACGTCGCGCTGAACGAGGCAAGGCGCACCGCCGGCCCACGCTACCGCACGGGCCAGCCGCGCGGCGCGTGGCCCAGGGCAGCCCAGCTCGGTGCACGCCCGACCACCGCCACGCGCCCCCCATATCAGAAGGGCCCCACCCGCCGCCCGCTGATCCTCGAAGATCGCCCGACAAGGGCCTAGGCTGGGTGACCGTGGTCGCTGGCAGCTCGTCGGGTACCAGGAGCGGAGGCGGTTCGGGGCGCGTGCCCCGGGCGGTCCAGGCGACCGGGCGTGCCCTGCGGGCGGTGCCGATCGCCATCGGGCGCCGCATCCGGCGCACGACGCACGCGCAGGGCGCGGGCGAGTCCGGGCTCGGCAAGCTGATCGAGCTGCACGCCGTGCACTCGGCCGGCGACATGCTGATCACCATGGCGCTCGCCTCCACCATCTTCTTCTCGGTGCCCACCGGCGAGGCACGCGGCCGGGTCGCGCTCTACCTGGCCGTCACCATGGCCCCGTTCATCCTGCTGGCGCCCGTCATCGGCCCGCTCCTCGACCGGATCCCGCACGGCAGGCGGGCCGCGATGGCCGGCGCGCTGCTCGCCCGCGGCATGCTCGCCCTCGTCATCGCCAGCGTGGTCGCCACCGGCGGCCTGGAGCTGTACCCGGCGGCGCTGGGCGTCATGGTCTGCTCCAAGGCGTACAACATCGTGCGGGCCGCCGTCGTCCCCCGGCTCCTGCCCAGCACCATCTCGCTGGTGAAGGCCAACGCCCGCATCACCCTGACCGGCCTCGTCTCGGCCGGCGCGATGGCACCCTTCGGCCTGGCTCTCAACGCCGTCGGCGAGCGGCTCCCCCTCTACGCCGCCTGCCTGGTCACCGTCATCGGCGCCTTCCTCTCCTTCCGGCTGCCGCACAAGGTGGACCTGGCCCGCGGCGAGCGGGACGTGCACCTGGCCGAGCTCGCCGAGACCCGCGCCGCGCTCGCCAGGGAGCGGGACGGGCGGGGCGGCGCCAGCCCGCTGCGGGCGGCCGCCGACTCGCCGGTGGTCAAGGCGCTGGTCGCCAACGGCTCGCTGCGCGCGCTCTCCGGCTTCCTCCTGTTCTTCCTCGCCTTCCTGCTGCGCGGCGAGGCGCTGCCCGGGCTCACCGCCGCGTTCTCGCTCGCCCTCGTCGGGCTCGCGGCCGGCGGCGGCAACGCGCTGGGCAACCTGCTGGGCAGCCTGCTGCGCGACCGCACCCCCGAGCTGAACCTGCTGGTGATACTGCTGCTCGCGCTCACCGTGACCGCCGTGGCCGCCGTCAGCTACAACGCGTTCACGGTCGTCGCCGTCTGCGCGGCGGCCGGCATCTGCCAGGCCATGGGCAAGCTGTCGCTCGACGCGATGATCCAGCGGGACGTGTCCGAGGTGGTGCGCACCTCGACGTTCGCCCGCACCGAGACGGCGGTGCAGATGTCGTGGGTGCTGGGCGGCGCGATCGGCATCTCGCTGCCGCTGCACGGCCCGCTCGGCATGTGGGTGGCGGCCCTGCTGGTGCTGACCGGAGTGCTCGCCTCCGCCCGCAGCCTGGCCGCCGCGGTGCGGCGCGGCACGGCCCACCCCCGCGTCAGGTGATCGGCGGGCGCGCGGGTAACCTGCCCGCATGACTGCGATCTCAACGAACCGGGGCCGCCGGGCCTTCCGCACCACGTTCGCCCTCGGCGCTGTTTCGCTGGGTCTGGTCGCCCTCTCCGCGTGCGAGAAGCCGAGCCCGAACGCGCACTTCACGCTCAACTCCGACACGGAGTCGCGCGAGGCGCCCGACGACTGCTACGGCCACGGCGACGCGCTCGGCGCCGAGCGGGCGCGGTCCTGCACGGAGAGCACCGACGACGTGCCGCGCTTCACGACCCGCGCCGGCGACACCTTCCGCGTCGGCGTCGACCCGCGCATCGCCGACAACGGCTGGCTGCTGTTCGTCAACGGCCTGCTCTACGACACCGAGCCGTTCACGACGACGTACCACAGCTTCCCCAGCGACGACCTGTACCGCGCGGCCGAGCAGCAGGCCAACCAGAGCCAGCAGCCCGCGGCGGAGACCCTGCGGCTCAACGTCGTCGAGGTGTCGGACGACTACGACGCCGACGAGATCCTCAACTCCCAGACGCAGGAGGAGTACGAGTCGAAGATGTTCGGCGCGGTCGACGGCGTCTGGAACGTCGAGCTCGAACCGCACGAGGGCCACTGAGCGAGGCGCTGCTCGCGCGGAGTTGAGCCGGGAGGACGCGACATGCGGGGCGCTGCTCGTGCCGAGTCAGGCGGAGAGGACGCCGGTATGCGGGTGCTGATCGCGACGGCCGTCGAGTCCGAGCGCCGGGCCGTGACCCGCGCCTCCGGCGCGGGGACCCCGGCCGTCGTCCCCCTGCCGTTCGGCGGCGACCTGCACCGGATCCGCCTGGGTGGCGGGCCTCGGTCGCCGGGCCGGCCCGCCGGCGCGAAGCGCACGGCCGCGGACGCGGCCGAACCGGCCGGTGCGCGGCCCGAATCCGGCGGCGCCGAGCCGACCGACCGGCCGGCCGGTGCGACGGGCCAACCGGCAGGCCGGCAGGCCGGGGTCGTGGCCGATGTCGTCGTGGTGGGCGTCGGCTCCGCGGCGGCAGCCGCCGTCGTGGGGAGCGTGCTGGCCGTGGCCGACGAGCCCTACGACCTCGTGGTGTCGGCCGGGATCGGCGGCGGCTTCGCGGAGCGGGTGCCCGTCGGCGGCCTCGTCGTGGCCTCCAGCGTCCTCGTCGTCGACCTGGGGGCGCAGACCGGGACCGGGTTCTCCGACGTGGCGGAGCTCGGCTTCGGCGTGGTCGTCCACCAGCCGCCCCCGGAGCTGGCCGCGGCGGTGGCCGCCGCCACCGGCGGCGTCCTCGCGCCGGTGCTGTCCGTGTCCACCGTGACCGGCACCGAGGAGCGCCGCGCCGAGCTCGCCGCCCGCCACCGGGGCGCCGCCGCCGAGGCGATGGAGGGTTTCGCGGTGGCCACCGCCGCCGACCTGCACGGCGTGCCGACGCTGGAGATCCGCGCCGTCTCCAACGCCGTCGGCCCGCGCGACCGCGAGGCCTGGCGCATCCCGGACGCGCTGGACGCGCTCGCCGCCGCGTTCGCCGCCGTCGGGCCCGTCATCGAGGACTGGCACCAGCAGAGGCACCAGAGGGAGCCGTCATGACCGCCGAAGCAGTGCCCGGGCCGCTGGGCATCGCGTACTCGCCCTGCCCCAACGACACCTTCGTCTTCCACGCCTGGTCGCACGGGCTGCTGCCCGGCGCCCCCGCCGTCGACGTGGACTTCGCCGACATCGACATCACCAACGGCCGCGCCGAGCGCGGCGAGGGCGACCTGCTCAAGGTGTCGTACGCCGTGCTGCCGTGGGTGCTCGACGAGTACGCGCTGCTGCCGTGCGGCGGCGCGCTCGGCCGCGGCTGCGGACCGCTGGTGCTGACCCGCGAGCCGGCCACCGCGGCCGACCTCGCCGGCCGCACGGTCGCGGTGCCGAGCGAACGGTCCACCGCCTACCTGCTGTTCCGGCTCTGGGCGGCGGCCCACGTACCGGGCGGCGTCGGCGAGGTGCGGGTGCTGCCGTTCCACGAGATCATGCCGGCCGTGCGGGACGGGGCCGTGGACGCCGGCCTCGTCATCCACGAGGCCCGCTTCACCTACCAGCGGTTCGGCCTGCACCAGCTCGCCGACATGGGCGAGTTCTGGGAGGCGAGCACCGGCCACCCCATCCCGCTCGGCGCCATCATCGCCAAGCGCTCCCTCGGGCCCGAGCGGCTCGCCACCGTCACCGACGCCATCCGCGCCTCGGTCCGGCGGGCCTGGTCGGACCCGGAGGCGAGCCGCGACTACGTGCTGGCACACGCCCAGGAGATGGACCCGGAGGTGGCCCGGGCCCACATCGACCTCTATGTCAACGAGTTCACCGCCGACCTGGGGGAGGCCGGCTACGCCGCCATCCGCGAGCTGCTGACCAGGGCGGCCGACGAGGGCCTCGTGCCACGCCTGCCGGCGGAGGCGCTGGCCGTGCCGGGACCGGTCGGGGCCTGAAGCGGGCGGCTGGTACACGGGTGCCGCCACAGCCCCCGAGTTCGCATAAGTCGAGTTATGATAGCCAGACCTATGCCAATGCCCGCGGGAAGGGGTTGCGCGGATGGAGATCCCGGCTCGGCCAACCGGCATGTTCGACCGACACCGCGAGTGGGACGCACTGACTCGCTTCGCTGTCGACCCCAGGGCCGGAGCCACGCTGGGCGTCGTGTCGGGAAGGCGACGGCAGGGCAAGACGTATCTGCTGCGCGCACTGTGTCAGGCCGTGGGGGGCTTCTACTTCGCCGCCGATGAGGGCGCCGACGCGGAGTCGCTGCGGCGGCTCGGTGAAGCCGTGGCCGCCCACACGGGGGCCGTGGCGCCGTTGTCCTTCGCCGGCTGGCATGAGGCGGTCGACGCGCTCCTCGCGCTCGGCAAGGCCACCCCCCTGCCCGTCGTGATCGATGAGTTCCCCTACCTCGCGCGTGCCAATGCCCGACTGCCGTCGATCCTGCAGAACGCGCTCGCCCCGCTGCGCCCGGAGCGTGAGGAAAGCCAGACCCGGCTGCTGCTGTGCGGCTCCGCCATGTCGTTCATGGGCGGGTTGCTGAGCGGTAACGCACCCCTGCGCGGCCGGGCCGGTCTCGAGCTCGTGGTACCGACACTCGACCACCAACTGGCCGCCGAGTTCTGGGGCATCGACGACCCGACCACCGCGGTCAAGGTGAACGCCATCGTCGGCGGCACCCCCGCCTACCGCCGCGAGTTCGCCCGCGACGACACCCCGGCGGGCCCTGACGACTTTGACGCCTGGGTGCTGCGCACCGTGCTCTCCCCGGCCAGTCCGCTCTTCCGGGAGGCCCGCTACCTCCTCGCTGACGAGCCCGAGCTACGCGACACCAGCCTCTACCACTCCGTGCTGGCGGCGATCGCGGCGGGCAACACAGGGCGTGGTGGGATCGCCTCCTACCTCGGCCGCAGGTCCGGCGATCTGGCGCACCCCCTCACCGTCCTCGAAGACTGTGGGCTCGTCATTCGGGAACCCGACGCCTTCAAGGACAACCGCACCCACTTCCGCATCGCCGAGCCGCTGGTGACCTTCTATCACGCGGTGATGCGCCCGATCTGGTCCGACCTGGAACACAGTCGAGACGCCCGGGAGAGCCGTCGGCTGTGGCAGCGAAGCCAGCGCCGGTTCCAATCGAGCATCCTCGGTCCCCACTTCGAACGCCTGTGCCGCACCTGGACCCGGCACATGGCTCCCGAAGACCTGCTCCCCGACCTGCCCCACCGGGTGATCTCCGGCACCGTCAACGACCCTGCCGCCAGGACGAGTCATGAGGTCGACATCGTCGCCTACGGCCTGGACGACGACAACCGTCAGCCTCTCCTCGCGATCGGCGAGGCCAAGTGGGGCGAGACCATGGGCGTGCCCCACCTCGACCGGCTGCGACGCATTCGTGGTCTGCTCACCCACCAGGGCCGCCCAGGCGCGGAGACGGCCCGCCTGCTCTGTTTCAGCGGCACGGGCTTCACCGGTGACCTGCAAGCCGAGGCTGACACCTCCCGTGACGTGGTGCTCATCACCCCGGGCGATCTCTACCAGAGGACCTGAACCCGACATCCGCGAGCGCGGCCTCGGCGCTCGTGCGCTGCGAACGCGCGGCTCAGACGTCCAACTGGTCGGCGACGGCGCGCAGCATGCCGGCGATCTTGCGGCCGTTCTGCCGGTCCGGGTAGCGGCCGCGCTCCAGTTGCTGCGTGACGCTCTCCAGCAGGGTCGTCAGGTCCTGGACGATGGAGGCCAGTTCGTCCGGCTTGCGGCGCTGCGCGGCGGCCACCGACGGCACGGGGTCGAGCAGGGTGACGGAGAGCGCCTGGTCCCCGCGCTGACCGGCGACCACGCCGAACTCCACACGCTGACCCGGCTTCAACTCGACGCCCCCGGGCAGCGCTGAGGAGTGCACAAAGACATCGCCGCCGTCGTCACGGGAAAGGAAGCCGAAGCCCTTCTCGGTGTTGAACCACTTGACCTTGCCGGTAGGCACGTGTCCTCGTCCTCGCACTCGTCATAACAAGACGGCGGGCCACAGGACCCGCCTTTCACTCCAGGCTAACCGCCCCCTGCCCGGTGACAAGATGCCGCCGGGCCGTTTCGGAGGATCACTGCCCCCGCCGTATGGCCGATAACCCTGCGTCTGCCACTCTGTAGGTATGAGTGAGGCGAGTGAGCGGTCCCCGGGGGACACGTTGGTGCGGGTCGGCGGCGTGATCTTCGCGGTCGGCGCGGTGGCGACGCTGGTCACCATGGTCCCGCTGCTGATCGGCGCGGACCCGCTGCCGACGGCGGCCTACGTGGTGTCGATGCTGATGGGCGTGGGCTTCCTGGTGGCCGGCACCGGCCTGCTGCGCTCCATCGCGGCGCAACGTTCGCGCTAGCGCCGGCCGCCGGGGCTCAGCCGCGCGCCAGGTGCGAGACGAGTCGGGCGAAGGCGCCGGCCGGCACTATGACCGTCGCCCGCGCCGGATCCTTGGAGTCACGGACCCCGGTCCAGGGACCGAGGTGGGCGACCTCGACGCACTCGTTCTGCGCACCGCTCGCGCTGCTCTTGATCCAGGTGGCCGCGGCCAGGTCGTCGGGGGAGGGTCCGGGTTGCGTCATCGCGTGTACTCCTGTCGGGCTGTGCTCAGCAGTCGGATGCTCTGGGTCGGTCCCGCTGCCTGGGCGCGAAGGCGGTCGAACATGTCCTTGTAGGCGGTGACGTCTTCCGGATCGTCGAGATAGACGCCTCGGCGAGGCAGTTCCAGGTAGACCACCGCCATGGTATTGCGGGGGTCGCGCTCGTCGTCTCGCCCCAGCACGAGGAACTGTGCTCCCGTCACGGCTGGTGGTCCGGACTGGAACGGCAGGATCTGGATGTCGACTGAGGGCCGACGCGCGACCTCCTGCAGGTGGGCGAGTTGTTCGGCCATGACCTGCTCGTCACCGACCACGCGTCGCAGGACGCTCTCGTCCAGGACGGCCCACAGCCTGAGCCCCTCGGCCAGCCGTTCCTGTCGCCTCATGCGAGCGTCGACCTCCAACTCCAGAGCCTCGCCATCGATGCCCTGGCCACGGAGCACGGCCCTCGCGTAGGCGCGGGTCTGGAGGAGGCCGGGCACGAACGTGGTGACGGCGATGCGTTCGTACGCGGCCATCGCTTCGAACGAGACGAGCGGGTCCAGCCATGGCGGCACCGCCGGGTTGCCGACCCACCAACCGGCCTTGAGGTCCTTGGCCATCGCCACCAGCGCGTCCCGCTCCTCGTCGGTGGCGTCGCATGCCTCGGCGATCGCCTTGACGGTCGCCCACTTCACGGTGCGGCGGTCCTGCCATTCCTCGTAGCGGCTGACGGTGGCCTTGGAGCAACCCGCGCGCTCAGCGGCTTGTACCTGGGTGAGTTGAGCCCGCTCGCGTAGGGCGACCAGACCGCGAGCGATCTGCATGCGTCCGGCCGGACCCACGGGTGACTGACTCATCGGCGACCCGCCCTTCTCTCATTCCCGCTGATCAAGTGCCGAGAGTACGCGCGGTGTTGCCCAACACCCGCAGCCGAGCCACTCGATCGAGGGAAATCCATAATGCTGTTTCTACTGGAGAGAAACAGCATGCCACGATGTCGCCCACACAACGCACACGCCTCACGGCGGAGGGTGGCCATGGCCTCGAACACCACGAAACCGGCAAACGTCCAACACGCCCCCGATGTCCTCTCGTTCTTCCTGCCGCTCGCCTGGGTGAGCCTCGACGCGCAGCGGCGGCTCGACGGTCGGGAGTGCGCCCGGTGTGGCTCCACCGCCGGTCTGCGGCCCGGTGGGCACGCCGTCACCCCGACTCCGGACGGCGGGTCCCTGGGGTGGGCGGTCCGGGTCTGCCAGACGTGCCCGCCCGCGTCCGCGGTCTGCGACAGCGCGGCGGCCGTCGCCTGGGTGGTGGCGGCCGGGGCCGTCGAGGACGACGTCCTGACCGCCTGGCGGTGGCGCCGCTCGGTGGCTGTGCCCACGGGGCGGCTGTGGGACGTGGTCCGCGTCACCCGCTCCGTGGGGCTGACGATCCTCAGCCGGCTGCCGCAGCACGTGCGCGCGGTCGGCCCGGTGCTGGAAGTCCCGGCGCGGGAGACGGTCGAGTTCCTGGTGCCGCGCGGCACCGCGGCCACCTGGCCCGGGGTGCGCGGCGTCTTCTGCGTCGGTGCGGGTGGCGCCAGCCGACTCCCGTCCCCGGGGATGTCGGTCACGGAGGGACGGCGAGCCCGCTGCGGCCGTCGATGGCTCACCCGCCTGGAACCACACCGCACCCCCACGACGCACGGCGGCGGGCTCCTCGAATGCCTGCTGACCGAACTCCCCCGTCGATGACCGTGGACTGGGGTGCGTGCGACGACTCGACGGAGACGCTGCGGCGGGTCGCCGCCGCACTGCGGTGCAGCCTGGAGTGCTGGCGCTGCGGCACCACCGAGAGCCGACTGACGGTCGGCGGCGACGTCAACGGCGAGTTCGGCACCGTGCCGCTGTTCGTCTGCGCCGACTGCGCGCGGGTGTGGGAACGGCTCTACCGGACGGCGTTCGGTCGCCACCCGTCAGCCTGACGACGCCACCCGGGTGCGGATCACCCTGTCCCCGGCAGGGCGTGCGCGAGGAGGACCTCCGCTGCCGCTCGGGCGTGTCGGCCGTAGTCGGCGTCGCCCAGCACCATGGCACGGCTGGCCGCCCCGTCCGCGAGGGTGACCAACTGCTCGGCGAGGACGGCGGGTTCGCGGCAGCCCAGTTCCGTCACCAGTGCGGTGACCAGCCGCACCATGCGCAGCTTCTGCTCGCGGGCGTAGGCGTGCACCGCGCTCTCCGGGTCGGGGAACTCCGCCGCGGCGTCGATGAACGGACACCCGCGTACCGGCGCCTCGTCCGGCGCGGGCTGGTCGAACAGCCCGAGGATGCGCTCCCGCGCCGGGAGGTCCTCGCGGGTCAGCACGCTCTCCAGGGTGGCGCCCGACGAGGCGAGCTCCTGGAGATGCGCCATCACGAGGTCGTTCTTGGCTCGGAAGTGCGCGTAGAGCGTGCGCTTGGACACCGGCGCCGCTTCCGCGACCTGCTCCATGCCGGTCGCGTTGATCCCCTGGGTCGCGAACAGCCGGGCGGCGGCGGCCAGGATGCGCTCCCGCCCGCCCCGCCCCCGCCCCTGCGATGCCGTTGCCGCCACACTCATGGCTTAACTATACGCCGGCGTTTACTCCGCCGGCCGGCGCCAGCTATAGTCGCATCGTTGTAAACGATTCCGTTTACATCGAATGTCGAGGAGTGATCCATGCGCCTGCCAGTCCCCACCGAGCTGAGTGACTACGCGGAGAAGCTGATACGCGGCCGTCGCGCGACCCGTGCGTTCCGCCCGGAAGCCGTACCCGACGACACGATGCGGGCGATCTTCTCGCTGGCCGGCGCCGCGCCGTCCAACTCCAACGCCCAGCCGTGGCGGGTGGAGGTGGCCAGCGGCGCCACACGTGAGCGTCTGGCGGACGCCCTGCGAGCGGCCCACGCCGAACACCGCACCTCGGCCGACTTCGCCTACTCCGAGGACATGTACGCGCCGGTGCATCAGGCGCGGCGGGCGGCGTTCGGCGCCGGACTGTACGGAGCGCTGGGCATCGGCCCCGACGATCACGCGACGCGGGCCGCCTACGACGCGGAGAGCCTGCGCTTCTACGGCGCGCCGCACGCCGCGTTCCTGTTCGTCACCGGGGACGGCGGGCCCCGGCTGGCCGCCGATGTCGGCGCCTACCTGCAGACGCTGCTCCTGGCGATGACGGCGTACGGAGTGGCGAGTTGCCCGCAGGGGCTGCTGAGCTTCTACGCCGACACGGTCCGCGCCGAACTCGGGCTCACCGAGGGGAAGCTGCTCGTGGGCGTCTCCTTCGGCTACGCCGACGAATCCGCGCCGGTGAACCACGTCACGACCGAGCGGGCCCCGCTCGAAGAGGTCACGACCTTCCACGGCCAGGCCCGCTCCAGGCGATCACGAGAGGCCGGCTGATGTGACGCGAGGGCCGTGGATCCGCGGCGCTGCGACGATCCGCGCGTGATCACTCCTGGCCCAACAGTCCCCGACGGTGCGAAATCCCATCGGCGGAACGACGACCAGATCAGAAGACCGGACAGGGACTAGCCGGCCAGGTGCCCGTCGAGCCAGGCCGGGAAGTCGGTCAGGTCGGGCAGCACCACGTCGGCGCCCTCGCGCCGCAGTTCGTCGGCGCTGCACGGTCCGGTGGCGACGGCCACGGAGTACGCGCCGGCCGTGACGGCGCCGCGCACGTCCCCGACGTGGTCGCCGACGTAGACGCCGGCGGCGTGGTCGCGGAGCGCGGCGGCCTTCCCCTCCGCCCAGAGCGAGCCGATGACGACGTCGGGCCCCAGGCCGAGGTGGGCCACGTGGCGCTCGGCGTTCGGCGCGTACTTCGCGGTGACGACGATCACCCGGCCGCCGCGCTCCCGCACGGCCGCGATGGCCTCGCGGGCGCCCGGCATGGCGGGCGTCTCGGCGATCGCGTAGTCCCGGTACATGGTGCGGTAGCGGTCCGCCGCCTCGGCTATCCGCTCGGCCGGGAACCAGTTCGCCAGCTCGACCTCCAGCGGCGGCCCGAGCCGGGTGACGGCCAGGTCGGCGTCGATCGGGATACCGGTCTCGCGCGCGAGCGCGAGGTAGACGCTGCGGATCCCTGGACGGGAGTCGATGAGCGTCATGTCGAGATCGAAGCCGACGGTGAGCGGAATGCTTGGCATATGAAACATTCTGCCCGAACCGGCGTCCGTGCCTGGTGGGCGGGGGTTCCTCCCCCCACCCACCCGCCCTTTTCCGCGCTCCGCGCAGGGGGCCGCGGCGGCTGCGCCGCCGGTGCCGACCCGGCGCTTCGCGCAGGATCGTGCTCCCCACCCGCCCGCTCTTTTGGGGCTGCGCGGTGTGGGGCCCCACCTGGCCGCTGGTGCCGGCCCGGCGCTTCGCGCGAGCCCGCCCTCTCCCGCGCTACATGCGCGGGCCCGCGGCGCTGCGCGCCGGATTGGCGCTGGCCCATCCGCCCCGTCGCGCTACGCGCGGGCGGGGCCACGGCGGTTGCGCCGCCGGTGCCGGCCCGGCGGCCAGGCCGCGCGACGACCCGCCCGGAGGGCGGGTGGGTGGGCGCGGCGGCCGTCAGCCGTCGGACTTCGGCGGCGGCGCGTGGCGGCGGGCTCGGTAGAGGAGGAAGGCGGCGCTGGCGAGGGCGGCAGCCCTCAGCAGCCATGGCCAGTGGTCGGCCAGCAGGGCTTCCGCCTCGCCCTCGGCGAGGAGCTCGCCCCAGTAGCCGCCGGCGCGGCCGAGGAGCCAGAGGGTGTAGGCGCCGGCCACGGCGGCCGGCATGCCGAAGGTGGCCCACTGGGCCTCGCGGCGGCTGAGTCGGGGGGACCAGTAGCAGGTGAGCCAGCCGAGGGCGAGCACGACGATGGAGCCGGCGACCGTGCCGGCGACCAGCAGGACGACGCCGAGCAGTTCGACGAGGCCGCCGACCCGTTTGCCGCCGAGAGCGGCGCGCGCCAGGCGGCGGGCGGGCGGGGGGTCCGCGACCCGCTTCGTGGCGCGTTTGCCGGTGCGCTTCTCGGGCCGGGGCTCGGGCTCCTCCTCGGCGTCCGCCTCCGCCTCGGCCTCCGGCTCGTCGTCCATCCCGGGCCGCAGGATCTCGGGGATCTCGATGCCGCCGCGGAAGCGGCCGATGTCGCCGTCGGGCCAGTACGTGTCGGGCAGCGGCTTCTCGAGCGTCGGGCCCGGGCCCGACGCCGGGATACGCGGTGGAGGCACCGGCGCGGCCACCGGCGCCGGCGGTGTGGGCGGCGCCGGCTGGGACGTCTCGGCCGCCGCGGCGACCACGTCCTCCGGGGTGCCCATCCGGCCCAGGATACGTTTCACCGCGGCGCGGCTCTCGCCGCCGCCGGTGGCGGTCGACCGTTGGCGGCCGATCTCGTCCCGCAGCCGGTTCACCAGCGCGGCGCGCTCCGCCGCCGACATGGTGGTGCCGTGAGCGAGGTCGCCGACCCGGCTCAGGTAGTCGAAGACCAGCTGTTCACTCTCGATTCCCACGCCAACTGCCCCTGCGTCCGCATCGGCCAGAACCCCACCCGATGCTACTCGCGGGGCGGGCGAACCTGAGAGAACGCCGTTGTTCATCGGGGGTTCACCGAACGCCGTACAACCCGCTACCCACAGCTCGTTACATGTGAACGTCCCCACCTCACACCGGAAACGACACCGACACCACGCCCCCGGGAGCGCGACCGCACCGCGTTTCTTCACTGCCGACCGCGACAGCGAGGGAGAGCGCCATGGGCGCATGGTTGAGCACGACCAGACCGCGACGTTCGACGTCCTCCTCCCCAACGAGCGAGCCCAGAGTCGAGCCGAGGATCGAGCCGCGCGGGATCTTCTCCGTGCCGGTGGACGGGGAGCTGCCCGAGGAGCCGGCGGCGCCCATACCGCTCGGCTCCAACCCGGTGGTGCTGCTGGCCGACTCGGACGAGCGGATCCGGCAGGGGCTGACCGCGCAGCTGGCCAAGTACCAGGTGTCGGTGGTGCACTGCGCGGACGGCGCGACGGCGCTGCTGGAGGCGGGGCTGCGGAAGCCCGACGTGCTGCTGGTGTCGGCCGAGCTGCCGGTGATCGACGGGGCGACGGTGCTGCGGCTGGTGCGGAAGCGGCTTTCGATCCCGGTGGTGCTCGGCGTGGGCCCGGACGACACGGCGCAGGTGGGCCCGGCCCTGGCGGCCGGCGCGAGCGCCTGCGTGGCGCGCCCCTACCGGCCGCGTGAGGTGGCGCAGTTGCTCAGCCTGGCGGACCGGGGTCCGCGTGGCTGGGACCAGCCCCTGGTGTGCGGGCCGCTGACGCTGGACCCGAGCACCTACGAGGTGCGGATGCACGGCGTCTCGACGGCCCGGTTGCCGCTGCGCGAGTTCCAGCTGCTTCACTTGCTGATGCTGCACGCCGAGAAGGTGATCACCCGGGAGCGGATCAGGAACGAGCTGTGGGGCGAGGGGGCCCGGCGGTCGAACACCATCACCGTTCACATTCGGCGCCTTCGGGAGCGGCTCGGCGACGACCCGCACCACCCGGAGATCATCCAGACCGTGCGGGGCGTGGGGTACCGGCTGGTGCCGCCGGAGAGCTGATGGCACAAGGGCTCGGGCCCGGTGGCGCGGCCGCCGGGCCAGTGGTGTACCCGGGCGCCGGGCGCGTCCGCACCCGCCCGGTCCTTAACGATTCCAACACTTTTTGTGAAACTGCCGGTTCCACCGAACCTATCTTTCTGTTCACCTTCTGGCCCGCCCCGCTTCGCTGACCCCTCCTACGTTCAGCACGACATATTCAAGTCATCTGCACCCAGCCGGCCGGCTGGACATGAACAAGGAGCAAGGTCATGCGCAACATGCGCGCCAAGACCGCCGCGATAGCCGTGGTTTCCGCCCTGGCCCTGGTCACGGCCTGCAGCAGCGAGAACGAGAGCGGCGACACCGGCGGCAACGGCGGCGGGCCCACCGACGGCGGTTCGAGCCTGTCCGGCACCCTCGCGGGCGCGGGCGCCAGCTCGCAGGAGGCGGCGCAGCAGGCCTGGATGGCCGGCTTCCAGTCCGCCAACCCCGATGTCACCGTCTCGTACGACGCGGCCGGTTCCGGCGCCGGGCGTGAGCAGTTCATCGCGGGTGGTGTGGCCTTCGCCGGCAGCGACGCCTACCTGGACGACGAGGAGCTGACCGCCGCCACCGAGCAGTGCGGTGGGGACGTCGTCGAGGTCCCGGTCTACGTGTCGCCGATCGCCGTGATCTTCAACCTGCCGGGTGTGGACTCGCTCAACCTCTCCCCGAGCACCATCGCCCAGATCTTCAACCAGCAGATCACCAACTGGAACGACGAGGCGATCGCCGCCGACAACCCCGACGTCGAGCTGCCCGACCTCGCGATCACCCCGGTGAACCGCTCCGACGAGTCGGGCACCACCGAGAACTTCGCCGACTACCTGTCGCAGACCGCCGGTGAGGACTGGCCGCACGAGGTCAGCGGCGAGTGGCCGGTCGGCGGCGGCGAGGCCGCCCAGGGCACCTCCGGCGTCGTGGCCGCCGTCAGCGGCGGCGAGGGCACCATCGGCTACGCCGACGCCAGCCAGGCCAACGGCCTCGGCACCGTCAACGTGGGCGTGGGCGAGGAGTTCGTGCCCTACTCGCCCGAGGCCGCGGCCGCCGTGCTCGGCGTCTCGGAGCGGGTCGCCGACCGTGGCGAGCACGACTTCGCCTTCGACCTGGCCCGGGACACCACCGAGGCCGGCACCTACCCGATCGTCCTGCTCTCCTACGGCCTGGCCTGCGGCTCCTACGACGACGCCGCGCAGGGCGAGCTGGCCCGCGCCTACCTGTCCTACATCGTGAGCGAGGAGGGCCAGGCCGCCGCCGCCGAGGCCGCCGGTTCCGCCCCGATCTCGGACGAGCTGCGCCAGCAGATCCAGCCCGCCGTCGACGCCATCGGCAACGCCGGCTGAGTCCGCCACTCCCCGCGGTCCGGGCGGTCACCCGCAAGGGGGATGCCGCCCGGGCCCGTGGGCTTCCCGGTGCGCGGGCCAGGGCTGGCCCGGGCCCGCGCGCCGGCCGACCGCACGTCGTACCGAGCAGCGAAAGCCGCGAGAAGTCGTAAGAAAGGGACAAGGAGTGCCCCCCACCACAGAGAAGACGCGCACCCGCGGGGCGCCACAGCGGCCGGGCGATCGCATCTTCGCGGGCGCCTCGACCGGGGCAGGCGTGCTGATCCTGGTCATCCTGGCCGGCGTCGCGGCCTTCCTGGTCACCGAGGCGTGGCCGGCGATGACGGCGCCGGCGGAGGACATACCCGGCGGCGACACCTTCGTCGTCTACGTGTGGCCGCTGCTCTTCGGCACCCTGCTCTCGGCGTTCTTCGCCCTGCTGATCGCCACCCCGCTCGCGGTGGCGATCGCGCTGTTCATCACCCACTACGCGCCGCGGCGGCTCGCCACGGCGCTCGGCTATGTGATCGACCTGCTCGCCGCGGTGCCGAGCATCATCTTCGGCCTGTGGGGCATCGCCGAGCTGGCGCCCCGCACCGTGGAGCCGACCCGCTGGCTGGAGGAGAACCTGGGCTTCATCCCGCTGTTCGAGGGCCCGGCGTCGGCGACCGGCCGCACCATGCTGACGATCTCCATCGTGCTCGCGGTGATGGTCCTGCCGATCATCACCGCCGTCGTGCGGGAGGCGTTCCTGCAGACGCCCCGGCTGCACGAGGAGGCGTCGCTGGCGCTGGGCGCGACCCGCTGGGAGATGATCCGGATGGCGGTGCTGCCGTTCGGCCGCTCGGCCATCATCGGTGGCGCGATGCTCGGCCTGGGCCGCGCGCTGGGCGAGACGATGGCGGTGGCGATCCTGCTGTCGCCCTCGGGCGACGTCTCGTTCAACCTGATCAGCAGCGCCAACCCGTCGACCATCGCGGCCAACATCGCGCTGACCTTCCCCGAGTCCTCCGGCCTCACGATCAACGTCCTGATCGCCTCCGGCCTCGTCCTCTTCGCCGTCACGCTCCTGGTCAACATGGGTGCCCGCGCGGTGATCAACCGGCGTCGCGAATTCTCGGGAGCCAACTGATGTCCACCACCCCCACCACCTCCGAGAGCCGCGAGACGGAGCCGGTCGGCCCCGGTAAGGCCGAGCTGCAGCCGGCGCGGCTGACCCACGGCACGCTTCCGCGGCGGGCCGCCCAGCTCGTGCTGGGCGCGGCGGCGCTGGTCGGCGTCGCGCTGTGGCTGCCCGGCGTCCTGGGCCCGGTGGCGGCCGCGCTGCTGGCGGCGGTCGGCTACACGGCCGGGATCTACCTGTGGTCCCGCTCGGTCGAGGGCCCGCGGAAGGCGTTCGACCGCTTCGTGACCGCCGTGGTCACCTCGGCGTTCCTGCTGGCGCTGCTGCCGCTGGTCTCGGTGCTCTTCACGGTCTTCGACCGCGGCTTCGAGCGGTTCGACGCCGAGTTCTTCACCTACTCGATGCGCAACATCGTCGGCGAGGGCGGCGGCGCCCACCACGCGCTGTTCGGCACGCTGATCATCACCGCGCTCGCCGCGCTGATCTCGGTGCCGGTCGGCATGCTGACCGCGATCTACCTGGTGGAGTACGGGCGCGGCCGGCTGGCGCGCTACATCACCTTCTTCGTGGACGTGATGACCGGCATCCCGTCGATCGTCGCCGGCCTGTTCGCCTTCGCCCTCTTCCAGCTGTTCCTGGGCCCGGCGGTCCGGATGGGCTTCATGGGCGCCGTGGCGCTGAGCGTGCTGATGATCCCGATCGTGGTGCGCTCCACCGAGGAGATGCTGAAGCTGGTGCCCAACGAGCTGCGCGAGGCGTCGTACGCGCTGGCGGTGCCGAAGTGGCGCACCATCATGAAGGTGGTGCTGCCCACCGCGGCGGCCGGTATCGGCTCCGGCGTGACGCTGGCCATCGCCCGCGTGATCGGCGAGACCGCCCCGCTGCTGGTCACGGTCGGCCTCACCACGAGCGACAACTTCAACCCGTTCGACGGGCGGATGGCGACCCTCTCGGTGTTCTCGTACAGCCAGTACGCCTCGCCCGGGGTGCCTCCGGAGTTCAGCCTCGACCGCGCCTGGGCGGCGGCCCTCACGCTGATCCTCGTCGTGATGGTGCTCAACCTCGTGGCGCGACTGATCGCCCGCCTTTTCGCCCCCAAGACCCGCTGACGAACAGCTGAGAGAAGAGAAGCACAGTGGCCAAGCGCATCGAGGTCAAGGGTCTCGACATCTACTACGGCAACTTCCTCGCCGTGCAGGGTGTGTCGATGACGATCCAGCCCAAGTCGGTCACCGCCCTGATCGGTCCCTCGGGCTGTGGCAAGTCGACGTTCCTGCGCACCCTCAACCGCATGCACGAGCTGGTGCCCGGCGCGCGCGTGGAGGGCAAGGTGACGATGGACGGCCAGGACCTGTACGGGCCCGACGTCGACCCGGTCAACGTCCGCCGCCAGATAGGCATGGTCTTCCAGCGGCCCAACCCGTTCCCGACGATGTCGATCTACGACAACGTGGTGGCGGGTGTGAAGCTGAACAGCAAGCGCATGAAGAAGGCCGCCATGGACGAGCTTGTGGAGCGCTCGCTCCGCTCGGCCAACCTGTGGGAGGAGGTCAAGGACCGGCTCTCCAAGCCGGGTTCCGGCCTCTCCGGCGGCCAGCAGCAGCGCCTGTGCATAGCCCGAGCGGTGGCCGTGCGGCCCGAGGTGCTGCTGATGGACGAGCCGTGCTCGGCGCTCGACCCCATCTCCACGATGGCCATCGAGGACCTGATGATGCAGCTCAAGTCCGAGTACACGATCGTCATCGTGACCCACAACATGCAGCAGGCGGCGCGGGTCAGCGACACCACGGGGTTCTTCAACCTCAAGGCGGTCGGCGAGCCCGGCGGTCTGGTCGAGGTGGACGCGACGGACAAGATCTTCTCCAACCCGTCGATCCAGGCCACCGAGGACTACATCTCCGGCCGGTTCGGCTGACGGTCCCGGCGACCGAGGCCGCGAGGGGGGCACCATGCGGAACCGTTCGTTCAGGCCGGCCAGATCCGTCGCGCTCGGCACGGCGGCCGGCCTCGTCCTCGCCGGCTGCCTGGCCGGCGTGGACGACCGGCCCACCGTGACCAGGGGTTCGCTCTCCGGCGCCGTCACCGGAGCCGGGGCGACGTTCCCCGACCCGCTGTTCCAGGAGTGGATCGCCCACTACGAGCAGCGGGTCGAGACCGGCGTCGACATCGGCTACCAGGCGGTCGGCTCGGGCGGCGGCATCGAGCAGTTCCTGGCCGACGCGGTCGACTTCGGCTCGTCCGAGCGCTACCTGCGGCAGGGCGAGCTGACCGTGGCGAGCGAGGTGCGGGGCTGCGCGGCGGTGCAGTTCCCGGTGCTGTTCGGCGCCGTGGTGCTGGCGCTGCACGACGACGCGCTGGACGGCCTGGTGCTCGACCCGGACGTGATCGCCGGCATCTACGACCGCCGGATCACCCGCTACGACGACCCGGCGATCGCCGCGCTCAACCCGGGGATGGCGCTGCCGGAGGCCGAGATCCTGCCGGTGCACCGCTCGGACGGCTCCGGCACCACCTACGTGTTCACCCGCTATCTGACGGCCGAGGTGCCGTTCTGGGCGCAGCGGTACGCGGAGGGCACGGACATCGACTGGCACGACGACACCCTGGGCGGCGAGGGCAACGAGGGCGTGACCAGGGCGGTGCAGGAGAACGCGGGCGGCATCGGCTACGTCAACCAGTCCTACGCGCTCGCCAACGACCTGGCCACGGCGCGGGTGGTGAACGAGGACGGGCAGCCGATCGAGCCGACGCTGGAGGCGACGACGGCCGCCTCGGAGGAGGCGTCGATCCCGGACGACTTCCAGTTCGACATCGACGACATCGGCGGCAGCGGCTACCCGATCACGGGCGCCAACTGGATCTTCGCCTACGAGTGCGGCTACGAGGACGAGACGGCCGCCGTGCTGCGGGACTTCTGGACCTGGGTGCTGACGGACGTGGAGGCCGACCGGCTGGCGGCGGAGCTCGGCTACGCGCCGATGGGCCGGGAGCTGAAGCGCCGGGTGATCGAGGAGATCGCCCGGATCAACGCCGGCTAGGCACGGGAGCGCTCACGCCTGGCCACGCTGGAAGACGCGCGGGGTGATGCCGTAGGCGCGCTTGAACCAGCGGCCGAGGTGCGCCTGGTCCGCGAAGCCGGTGGCCGCCGCGGCGTCGGCCGGGGCGGCGCCCTCGGCCAGCAGGGCACGCGCCCGGCGCAGCCGCGCCTGGCGTTCGTAGTCGCTCGGCGGCATGCCGAACTCCGCCCGGAACGCCCGGTAGAGGGCGAACCTGCTGCACCCGGCGGTGCGCGCCAGCAGCTCGGCGGTCACGGCCTCCTGGCCGGCCTCGGTCAGCAGCGCGTGGGCCCGGCGGGCCGCCTGCCGCTGCGCCCGCCCGGCCAGGGTGCGCACGCGTGGCGCGCGCGTCGCGCCGCGGTCCGCCATCGCGACGACGGCGGCGGTCAGCAGTTCGTCGCGCTCCAGGTCGCTCGCGCCGCCCACCAGGGCGGCGTGCAGGCGGGCCAGGGCGCCGGCGAGCACGGGGTCGGTCAGCACGGGCCGGACGAAGAGCGGCAGCCCGCCGGACCGTCGGTCGGCCGCGTCGGCCGCGTCGGCCGCGTCGGCGAGGACCTCGCGCACCAGCGTGGGGCCCAGGTGCACGATGCGGTAGTGGTAGCCGAGGTCCGCCGCCGACCGGCCGTCGTGCGCCTCGTCCGGGTTGAACGCCATCACCATGCCCGCGCCGCTGACGTGCTCGGCGCCACGGCACCGGAAGCCCTGGGCGCCGGCGTCGGTGATGCCGAAGGAGTAGGCGTCGTGGCTGTGCCGGGTGTAGACGTGGTCCACGAAGCGCGCGTGCATGGCCTCCAGCGGGCGTGCCGCGTCCCGCCAGTACCGCACCCAGTTGTGCCGTGTCGCCATGCCCCGATTGTGGCGCGCACCAGCGTTCAAGCCATCCGGGCCCCCCGCGGCCACAGTCGGACCCATGGACACGAGACGAGGGCCGGGCAGCCCGTACCTGCTCCTGACGGTCACCATGCTGCTGTGGGGCAGCGCCTTCTCCAGCTCCAAGGCGGTGGTCGAGCACGTGCCGCACGCGGTGGCCGCCCTGCTGCGGTTCGGCGGGGGCGCGCTCGCCCTGCTCATAGCCCTGTCGCTGTTCGGCGGGCGGGCGACGAGCGGGGTGCCGGGCAGCGGGTGGCGGGCGGCCGGCGCGGGCGTGCTGGGGGTCTTCGCCTACAACGGCTTCTTCTTCTGGGGACTCTCGCTGGCGCCGTCCCTGGACGCCGGCGTCCTCATCCCGGTCATGAGCCCCGTGCTCACCAGCGGCTACCTGCTGGTGACGGGTAGGGAACGCGCCTCGGCCGGCCGGCTGGCCGGTCTGGGGCTCGGGCTCGTCGGGGCCGGGGTCTTCTTCCTGGGGGCGGGCGGCTCCTCGGGCGGTGGCTCGACGCGCCTCGCGGGGGACGCGCTGTTCCTGCTCAGCGCCGTGTGCTGGGCCGCGTTCACGCTGGCCGGGCCGCGCGTGCTGGCCGGCATCGAGCCGCTGCGCGCGACGACCTACGCCACCTGTGCGGGCGCGGTGCTGCTCGGCGTGCTCGCCGCCCCGGACCTGGGCCGGGTCGACTGGGGCGCCCTGCCGGCCGGCGTCTGGTGGAACACCGCGTACCTGGCCGTCGGGGCCGCCGCCGTGGCCAACCTGCTCTACTACCGGGGGGTGGGGGCCGTGGGGCCGGCGAAGGCGTCCCTGATGATGTTCACCGTCCCGGTCGTCAACACCCTGTGCGCCACGCTCTTCATGGGGGAGTCCTTCGGCGCCCTCCAGGGGGCGGGCGCGCTGGTGCTGCTGGCGGGGGCGGTGCTCGCCGTGACGCGGGGCCGGCTGCCCGGGCGCGCCGCCAGGTGAGGCGCGGCGGCCGCGGGCGGCTCACATCTCGCGGGCGACGTGGTAGATCAGCTGCCGGGACTCGTCGGGCGGCAGCGAGACCTTCAGGGCCCGGTCGAAGAACATCCGGTAGCGGGAGAGCGGGGCGTCCGCGTCGAGGTAGAAGCCGCCGATCGGGGTGTCGATCTGCACGGTGTCGAGCTCGGGCACGATGCCCCGGGCGTAGGAGACGGCCGTGGTGGCCTCGAAGAAGTCCTCGTTGGTGAAGGGGATCACCCGCACCCGGATGTTGGGCCGCTCGGTGTCGCGCAGCAGCTGGTCGAGCTGGGCCCTGGCGACGGCCCGGCCGCCGTAGCGCATGCGCAGCACCGCCTCGTGCAGGAAGACGTGGAAGGGCATGGGGTTGTCCCGTTCCAGGACAACCTTTCGCCGCATCCGGTGCTCCAGGCGGGCCTCCACCTCCTCGTGCGGGAGTTCGATCAGCCCGCCGCTGAACAGGGCCCGCGCGTAGTCCTCGGTCTGCATCAGCCCCGGGATGGTCACGGTGCAGCAGATCTGCATGCTTGACGCGTGGTGTTCGAGCTCCGAGATGTCCAGCCAACTAGGAGCAAGGATGCCACGGTATTCGTCCCACCAGAACTGGCCCCGGTGCTCGCGGGCGATCGCGCACAACGCGTCGAGCAGGGGCTGATCTGTGCATTCGTAGAAGGTGGCGAGCTTGCGGATGCGTTCCTCGCTGACGCCGATGCGGCCGGACTCTATGTGACTGATCTTCCCCTGGTCCGTCCCCAACATCCCGGCGGCCTCCCGCGCGGTCCGGCCGGCGCGCTCCCGCAGTTTGCGCAACTCCGCGCCCAGACGCCCCTGTCGGTAGGTGGGGTTCTCCCTCGGCGGCATCGGTACTGGTGTCCTTCCATCGACTGGCCCCGAGTCTGCCGCCCCATCACCCCCTGAGTCCACTCGCCTACAGATCTTGGCATATGCAGCTTTGCACCGGCGCAACCATGCTCCTGTTCGGTTGGCGATGGCCTGTGCGGTGTTGTGTGGTGTTCACGTCTCGTTCCGTCCCGTCCGGTGCTCTTCCGACGCCGTCCGGGTAGCGTTGGGTGGATGACAAGGCCGCCGGCCCCCCGCACCCTCGCCGACGAGCTGCGCGCCCGCTCCGACGCGCGGCTGGCGCGGCTGCTGCGGGCACGCGCCGATCTCCTCTCGCCGCTCCCCGGCGACCTGTCCCAGCTCGCCACCCGCGCCGGCACCAGGACCTCCGTGCTGCGCGCCCTGGAGCGCCTCGACACCTTCACGCTGCGCGTCGCCGAGGCCCTGGCCATCGCGCCGCAGCCCTGCCCCGTCGAGACCCTGGCCGCGCTGCTGCCCGGCGGCGAGGAGCGGCTCCCGCTCGCCCTCGACGCCCTCCGCGACCGCGCCCTGATCTGGGGCAGGGACGACGGGCTGCGGCTCGTCCGCACCGCGCAGGAGCTGCTCGCCCCGGGGCCCGGCCGCCCCAGCCCCACCGGGCTCGGCCCCACCCTCGCCGAGACCGCGACCGGCATCTCGCCCAGCCGCATCCAGGAGCTGCTGACCGGCGCCGGGCTGCCCGCCACCCACGACCCGGTCTCGGCGCTGGCCGCCCTCGCCGGGCTCTTCGCCGACCGGGACCGGCTCACCGCCCTGCTCGACCAGGCCCCGGACGCCGCCCGCGCCGTGCTCGACCGGCTCACCTGGGGACCCCCGTACGGCGAGGTGTCGGCCCGCCCCAGCCCGCCCGTGCGCTGGCTGCTCGACCGCGCCCTGCTGATGCCGACCGCGCCCGGCACCGTCGTGCTGCCCCGCGAGGTGGCGCTCGCGCTGCGCGGCGGCCGCGCCCACCGCGAGCTCGTCGCCGAACCACCAGACCCAGGACCCTGCGTCGAGCACCGGCCGGACACCGTGGACGCGGCGGCGGCCGGCGCCGCGCAGGCCGCGCTCGCCCTCGTCGAACAGCTGGCGACCGGCTGGTCAACCGACGGCCCCGCCGTGCTGCGCGCCGGCGGGCTCGGCGCCCGCGAGCTCAAGCGGACCGCCGTGCTCCTCGACATCCCCGAGCCGGAGGCCGCGTTCTGGGTCGAGCTCGCCTTCGCCGCCGGGCTGCTGGCCCCGGACGGCGAGGCCGACGAGCGGTGCGCGCCGACCCCCGGCTACGACGAGTGGCTGGCCCTGCCCGCCGCCGAGCGCTGGACCGCGCTGGTCACCGCCTGGCTCGCCACCACCCGCGTCCCCGGGCTCGTCGGCACCCGCGACTCCAAGGGCCGGCTGCTGGCCGCGCTCGGCCCAGGGCTCGACCGGGGCCCGGCCGCCGCGCTGCGCCGCCGGGTGCTCACCCTGCTCGCCGCGCTCCCGCCGGGCCACGCGCCGGCCGCCGAGGGCGTCCAACGGCGCATCGGCTGGGAGCTGCCCCGGCGGATGCCGGACGAGACCAGGATCCAGCTGTGCGACGCGGTGCTGGCCGAGGCCGAGCGCCTCGGCGTCACCGGGCGCGGCGCGTTCGCCTCCTTCGCCCGCCCCCTGCTGTCCTCCCCGCGCCCCGAAGGACCGGCCGCCGCCGAGCTGCTGCGCGACCAACTCCCCGAGCCACTCGACCACTTCCTCCTCCAGGCCGACCTGACGGCCATCGCGCCTGGACCGCTGCGGCCCGACGTGCGGCGGGTCATGGACGCCGCCGCCGACGTCGAGTCCAAGGGCGGCGCCACGGTCTACCGCTTCACCGCCGGCACCGTCCGCCGCGCCCTCGACGCCGGCTGGACGCCGGACGAACTCCACGCCTTCCTGGCCGAGCACTCCCGCACGCCCGTGCCGCAGCCGCTCAGCTACCTCGTCGACGACATGGCCCGCCGACACGGCCGGCTCCGCGTCGGCGCCGCCAGCAGCTACCTGCGGTGCGACGACGAGGCGCTGCTCACCCAGCTCGTCGCCGACCGCCGCGCGGCACCGCTGCGGCTGCGCCGGCTCGCGCCCACGGTGCTGATCTCCGAGCTCGCCCCCGACACGCTGCTCACCCGGCTCCGCGACCTCGGCCTCGCGCCGGCCGCCGAGACCGCCGAGGGCGCGCTGGTCACGCTGCGCGCCGAGGCGCGCCGCACCCCGCCCCGCACGCCCCCCGAGCCGGCCCCCGACGGGCCGCCGCCCGCCGACGACACGCTGCTCGCCGCCGCCGTCCGCGCCATCCGCGCCGGCGACCACGCCGCCGGCGCGGCCGGCCCCTCCCCCACCACCGCCCGCCTCGCGGAGCCGGCGGGACCACCACCGCGCACGCCCGCGCTGGAGACCCTGGCCACCCTCCGCGCGGCGGCCCGCGCCGGCACCCAGGTCCACGTCGGCTACGTCACCGCCGACGGCGTCGCCGCCCACCACGTCCTCTCCCCCGTCCGCGTCGAGGCCGGCTTCGTCACCGCCTTCGACCACACGGCCGACGAGATCCGCACGTATCCACTGCACCGCGTCACGGGGGCGACACCGCTGCGCTAGCGCTGCGCTTCGGCCTGAGCGGAGGCAACCAGGGCTCGCCGACGAAGCCGCCGTAACCGACTTCGGGGCGATGGTCCTCGTCCGGCGATACCGTTGATGGCAGTCAGTAGAGAGTGCTCGTCACATGTGCTCGGAGGCAAGCGGGCCCGCCCTTCGACGTTAGGTGGGGCATGTCAGGGGGACCACGCAGGTTCAGGCGGCGGCATCGGGGGCGAACCGACCGTGTCCACACCAACATCGTCACCGGCGGGCACGCGGAGAACCTCGTCCAGGCACACAGCATCGGCGTGCTCAACGTAGGCGCTCCTCCGGTCGATGGAGCAACTCCGCTCGAACGGTCCCTGCGCGCGCTCGCGCAGGCGGTACGTCATCAGTGGCAGACGGAGACCCGTACGCTCGGCCTGTACCAACCGGCGCCGATGCCCGTCCCGTTGATGGTCACGTCGGGACCGCTCAAGGGCCGGACCTCTACCACAGCCACAGCCGCCGCACTCCTCAAGGAGGCACCGAGCCGTCGCCTCGTCATCACCGGCCCCAGCGGGTGCGGCAAGACGACCTGTGCCATGCTGCTCGTCGAATCGCTCCTGGCGGACTGGGGACCGGGGGCTCCCGTCCCCGTCCTGCTCCCGCTCTCCTCCTGGGACCCGGAGAGCGAGAACCTGCGTCACTGGGTCGCCAGGAAGATCGCCGAGGACTATCCCGGTGTCCTCACCGAGCAGGTGTCCGCACATGAACTGGTTGAAGACAACCATGTGTTACCGGTGTTCGACGGGCTCGACGAGGTCGCGGCGAAGAAGCGGTCGCTTGCCCTGCGGAAGATCGGCACCTCGTACGACAGTCGGGACCCGATGGTGCTCACCTGCCGCGACGCGGAGTTCGAAGCGGCGCTGATGGTCGGCGGCGGGCTGACGGCCGCCTCGGTCGTCTCGATGCTCGACATACCGCTCGCGGACGTCACGGACTACCTGTGCCCCCTGGACGGCGACACCCCCTGGCGCCGAGTACTGCCCGAACTCGCCAGGCGCCCCGGGATGGCGCGCGCGGCCGGCAGCCCGCTCCTGGTGGGTCTGCTACGCGGCCACTACGACGTCCCTGGCCGGCATCCGGGGGAGTTGCTCAACACATCCACGTTCCCCGACTCGACAGCCGTCGAACGCCTAGTGCTCGACGACGTCGTCCCCACCGCCTTCGCCCGCCGTCCGGTCGGCGACCGTGGATCGGAGCGGCGGCGCCGGTGGCCTGAGCCCCTGGCCCAGCGCTGGCTTCGCTACCTGGCCGCGCGGGCGCACGGTGGCGGGCTGGCCTGGTGGCGGTTGGCGGAACCGGCACTTCACGGACTCCCGCAGCGGGTAGTGGCGTTAGCGGCCGTAGCCGGGGGAATCTGGTTCGCGGCAGCGTTGGCGATGGCACGGTTCGCCCTCCGGGAAGCTCAGGTGGCGCCGGACTTCGGCCAAGCGCTGGGCCTCTTGCTGCTGCTGGCGGTGTTGGCCTGCGGCGTAGCCATGGCCTTCTGTATCACGCTCACGAGCGAGACCGCGGCCACGTCGCGGATATGGCGAAGGATCGAAGCCGTTCCCGGAACGGCCAGACGTGCTCGTCGGCTGGGCGCCCTGCTCGGTGTCTACCTGGTCCTCGGACTGTCGTGCGGCGGGGCGGCGACCGTGGTCCCCTGGGTCGTCGTGGGCACCCTCAACGCGGTGTCGATCAGCGCGGAGGAATGTGCTGCCCAGGCCGAGAGCCGCGGCGCCGACACCTGCCTCTCGCCCTTCGCCATTCCCGCTCCGGCCCCAGGAAGCGTGGCCATACCGGGTTCGTTCCCGGAGTTCCGGCCCGAGAACGCCTCCGGGGTTGAAGCCGACTGGCAGGCGTTCGTGCGGCACGGTCCGGCCTTGGTCACCGCCGGCCTGGCCATCGCGTCCGTGACCTTCCTGTACGGGCTCGTCTCGCCACCCGCCCGTGACACCTCACCCACCCCGCGGTCATCCCTGGCGGCAGCTCGCAGACGGGCGCTGGGCGCCGCACTCCTGCAGACTGTCGGTTTCGTCATCGTTGGCACCTTCCCGACCCTGCTCTTCCACCCCCCGACCGCAGTCGTCGGCTTCGGTGCCCTGCTGGCCCTCACCCTGGTGCTCTGGCAGCTGTCACGGTCGGCTTGGGCCCAATACCGGGTCGCCCACGCACTCCTCGCGCTGCACGGGCACGTGCCCTGGCGGCTGATGGCCTTCTGCGACGACGCCCACCGCCGCAACGTGCTGCGCCAGGCCGGCTCGGCGTACGAGTTCCGGCACGAGACGCTCAGGAGGCATCTGGCGGCCGATCCGTGAGCTCTGCGGACCGAGGCAGGCCGATGGAGAGCCCGGAGATGTCCCGGGCCTGGATCACCGGGCCGTGCTGGGTGCCACCGGCGATCACGTTGGTCACCTCGCCCTCGCCGGTGACCGCCGCTCGTGAACGCCGCCACCACTCCGCGAGCTCGTCGCGGAAGCCCTCGTCGAGTGCGGCCCGCACCGCGAGGGCGGCGCTCAACGCCGAGGCGCGATCCGGATCGGACGGGTCCTGCCATAGCCGGGCGAGCTCGGCCTCCCCTGAGCTCACCGACGGCTCGTCCGCGCCGCTCGCGAGCCCCGTGCCGCGCCGAAAGGGTCGGCGGACCAGCGCACCGAGCGACGCCCAGGCCTGGCGGCCGGCCTCACCACCGATGCCGCCGGCCAACGCGGCCAGTGCCGCCGCCGAGATCGGATCCATCTCCACTCCCCCCGTGTCCACTCCTTCCCGATCTACGGACCGGAAGCCCGATTGGTTCCCGTCCGTTGATGACCTGGCCGCGAACCGCCCGGAGAGCCAGCCAGGGGCCAGGCCCGGTTCACGAGAGGGCCCGGCCCTGGCCGGTTGGCGGCGGGCGGCTGTGGAGCCGCCCCTCGCCGAGATCGTCCGTCAGTCGTTCGCGTTGAGGGCCGGCAGGTAGCCGTTGGCGTGGCCCAGGCTGGTCGGGTGGTAGGACTCCCAGACCGGGATCCGCACGTCGTGCAGGTAGTCGTCGCCGGAGCAGAGCTCGTGGTCGTTGAAGGTGGGGCGGACGTCGCCGAAGCGGAAGCCGTGGGCGGCGGCCCGGGCGGAGATCACCGAGTTGAGGGCGTCCGACGTGTCGTTGATCGCCTCCCGCTTGGTGTTGCTGAGACCGAGGCAGTACCAGGGCGAGGGCTCTATGTACATGTGCGGGTAACCGAGCACGACGACCCGGGCGTTGGGCGCCCGGGACCGCACCGCGCTGTAGACGGCGTCGAGCCGGCCGGGCAGCGTGTTGTTGATGTAGGTGCGGGCCGTGTTCAGCCGGTTGAGGCAGGTGCTGTCGGAGCCGGTGACGCACGTCGTCATCGCGTCCGCGAAGCCGGCGTCGTTGCCGCCGATGGTGATGCTGACCAGCGTGGTCGAGGAGTTGAGCGAGCCCAGCTGGTTGTTGAGCACGTCCGTGGTCACCGCGCCGGAACAGGCCACGAAGGCGAAGCCGGACGGGCTGTTGGCGGCGGCCCAGCGCGCCGGGAAGGCGTTGTTGCTGCGGTGGCAGTCGCCGCTCGACGAGATGTAGCTGCCGGCTCCGTTGCCGGACGAGTACGAGTCGCCGAGGGCCACGTACACCGGCGCCGCCGCCTGGGCGGTGCCGGCGCCCAACAGGCCGACGACGAGGGCGGATACGAGCACGAAGACGGCTGACAGGGACCTTCTGAGTCTCACGCGACCTCCAACGGCAGAGTCTCTGCCCGCACTTGTAGCAAGCTACGCGCGTTGACGGAAGTGTTCATGCCAATCTTCGGGGTGAAGTTCCCTGAAACAAACCGGAACTGACGGGCGGTCGCCCCGCTCAGCGACCGCCCCCGACCGAGTAGCTCAGGTCGGTCGCCCGGAGCGAGGAGGGCGCCAACCGCAGCCAGACCGTGCCGCGTTCCCCCGGGTCGTCGTACAGGTAGTGGACGAACCGCGCGTCCCACCGCGCCTCGTCCGCCCCCAGGTACCGCGCCAGCTTCCGCCGCCCGCGCGCCACGTCGAACGGCACCAGATCGGCCCGGCCACGCGCCACCACCTGCCGCACGAGGCCGGTCGCCGGCTCGCACACGTCGACCACGATCGCGACCGCCGGGTCCCTGGCCACCAGCCCGCTGAGCCGGGCCCAGGGGCCGGTGAGGATCCAGAACGCGCCGCCCTCCCACAGGAACCACACCGGCCGCACGGTCGGCCCGGCCGTCGCGATCCGCGCGGTCAGCGGCTGGGCGAGGAACTCGTCCACGTCGAAGTCGGGTTGGCTCATCCGCCCCATGCTGCCCGGCCGCCACCCGGGCCGACAGGGTCGCGAGACCTAGATGAGTAAGTCCTAATGGTTAGTGGTCGTAGGCGGTCAGCGATCGTGTGATGGGCTGGCCGGTGGTGCGGTTATGCCAGATGGCGCAGGTCAGGGCGAGGATGCGTTGGCCGATTCGGGCGA